>CAXFIU010000011.1:0-39594 GCA_964003245.1 uncultured Candidatus Poseidoniales archaeon | reverse complement strand
TTGAATTAGGATTTAAGATATATGCAACTAGAGGTACAGCCAGTGTTCTCCGAGATAAAGGGGGATTGCAAGTTGAAACCTGCTATAGGATCACTGAAGGACTAACTCCGGATGCCTTGGATTTAATGAGACAGGGTAAAATTCAACTTATTATCAATACTCCAAGAAATACTGGAGGAGCAGTTCTTGATGGAAATATGATGAGAAGACTGGCAGTTGAACTTAATATTCCATTTGTTACTACTATGGCGGGCGCGAGAATGGAGGTTCTTGCAATAGCGGAAGCAATGGATGGTATACCTGAACCGCGGCTTCTAAATATTGGTACATTGTAGATTTCTACTAATCTATATGTTGATTAGCGATTTCCTTAATTACCTAGAATTATCGAAGTAAATCATGCTGAGTTTGAAAGAAATACCTGGCGTTGGTGATTCTCTAGCTGAGAAATTGATATTTGAAATAGGTTCTTTGGCAGATGTAGAACGTGTAATCAGGGATGGTGATGTTAGTGCACTTTCTGGAATTGAGGGTATTTCACCTCAAAGAGCAGTCAAATTAATTAATTTAGCCAATAATAATCTTAGTGAAATTACTACTACAGATGAAGGAAGAAGATTACATAAAGATTTAATCGCTAGTATTTCAGATCATGTAATAACTAAAGCTGCTAAAGAGAGACTTTCTATTTTGACAGCTTTAACCCGTAATAGTATAGTTGAAATCGAATCAAGGAGAAGTTGGTCTATAAATTCAATGAGATTCATTAATGAGAGTAAATCATCTTTTGAGTTATGGAGCAAATGTATTTCTGGCTTAGGTTACACTAAGGAACCAACTTCTAGAATTGATAGAGTAATAGTTGTTCCAAACACTATCAAATTAGAAAATTTAAGTCATATTGAAAAAAAATGTAGAATATTAGTACGTTCTAATGATGAAACTTGGGAAGATTATCTAGGGTTAAACAGAGTCACTTGGATCGGCGAAGGAGGTCCTGAAAAATTACCCTCAGGATGGATTTTTGGAGAAATAAGCGGTTCTTTGTATGATTTGGTACCTGAAGTGCCTCTCGAATGGCTAAAAATGAACTCTGATAATTTGTCTATTTTAGCAGAATTATATGATCAAGTTTGGCCGATTAATGTTATTGGTCAGACAATTTCAGAACACTTAGAAGGATTTGATGATTTAGGATTATTATTACAATCTTTAGAGAATGAATCTTCAAATCTTGAAAATCTAGAAAAAATACGTGATAATCTTTGGAATCAAGTTAAGTCAATAGAAGAATCTGTTAATGATGCAATTGTTTCTGGGACCTCTCAATCAAAGTTATCATTCGATGGCGATGAAGTTCTTTCATATTATTCTGATATTTCAGGCTTAGAAAGAAGGCTAAAAAGTACAATTGCAGATACTATTGATTTTGC
Source organism: uncultured Candidatus Poseidoniales archaeon (assembly GCA_964003245.1). GTDB lineage: Archaea > Thermoplasmatota > Poseidoniia > Poseidoniales > Thalassarchaeaceae > MGIIb-O2. The sequence continues at coordinate 38,161 of CAXFIU010000011.1, read as the reverse complement.
ATTACAAGAAGGCAGAAAAAAATTAACCTCATATCTTGAGGATGTAGATATAAATTTATCAAATGATATCTTTTCAAGTGAATATCCGTGTGTAGTCAATAGAGACATATTAGAATTAATTGACTCTGAACTAGAAAAAGCGATTAAATCAGAGAGAAGTCAAGGTGAGATTGCTATTGCTAGCTCGACTGTAAATATAATGAAAAAATCTCGGAAAGCAATTTCGAAATTTATTGAAATAGATATGTGGATAGGTGTAGGTAATTGGGGGATATCTAATCGATGTACTATGCCTGAGATGTGTCTCAGTAATCCAGGAATATGGATGAAAGAAGGTCGTCATTTGCTATTAGATTGTGAACCAGATGCCGTTACTTATGGAATAGGAGAAGTATCACCTGAAGGTCAAAAAGATAAGATTGCATTACTTTCTGGTGCTAACTCAGGTGGCAAAACAACTCTTTTAGAGACTCTTGCATCATTGATATTATTATCTCATTCTGGACTTCCTGTCCCTGCATCTTATGCAAAAATCGGCCTTCTTGATGAATTACACATTCTAGCAAAAGTTTCTGGTACTCAATCTGCTGGGGCTTTGGAGAGAACATTAAAAAAATTAGCAGAAATCTTGGTCTCTAATGAAAGAAAAATAATTCTAGCAGATGAATTAGAAGCAATAACTGAGCCTGGTGCTGCATCATTGATACTTGGAGGTCTACTCAAATCTTCAAGATATAATGATGATACAAATATCTTACTCGTTACTCATATAGGAAGTTCGATTTCAGAGGTAATGGGTGGAGATATTAGAATTGATGGAATTGAAGCACAGGGACTAGATGAAAATATGGATTTGATTGTTGATAGAAACCCCAAAAGAAATCATATTGCCAGATCTACTCCTGAATTAATTGTCAGAAGACTTGCATCTAGATCTCAAGGGCCTACTTCAGAAATATTTTCTAATTTATTGAAAGGATTTTGACATTATCTTAAGTGTATCTTCTCTGCCAATTTCATTCATTATAGAAGCAATCCTAGGTCCGTACTCAGAACCTAAAATCACAATATAGAGTGCTACATATGCCTCTCTTCTGTTTATATCAGTCTCTGAAGATAATGATATGATACTTTCACTGATTTCTTTTTCCGTCCACTCAATTTCTTCTAATTTAGTAAATAATTGATTTAGGAAATCTTTTTGTTTACTACTTATTTTCTCTTTATTTTCTTTACTAATTCTTTCTTGAATTTTTATTCTCGCACCTTCAGGAAAATGTCTGCTATCTATCCAATTTCTCATCCTTGAAAGCCTATTTATTAGAACCTGATTAGGCTTTCCATCAAGATGCTGACTTCTATTCAATGACTCCCATATGTCATCATCATCTGATTTTATTTGTGCTAGCATTGCCAAGTGCCTAAATGAAACTCCTGCAGTAGATAAAGAAGGATTATCTCCTCTCTTAACTTGACTCAGTCTCAATGCACCAAGTGCAGTGTCTCTTGCGACCTTCTTCTTCTTACTGAGTTCTTTATCTTCTGGCGGATTAGAAACTAGTCTTTCATATTCATCCGCCATTTCAAAAAGTGAAGGGCCAGTATCGAAATCAATATGCTTCTTAATCTTCGTTCTTGCTATTACATACCTCAATATTTCTGGTGGAACTAAGCTCAATGCTTCTATCGGGCCAATTGTATTACCGCTCGAACTTGACATAGGTCCTGAACCTTTCAGTTGTATCCACTCATAGACCATTTTTCCTGGAGGTTCGCTTCCAAGTATTCTACAAATAGGAATTCCCGTATCAAAACTTCCTCCGGCAGCCCCATGATCTTTACCCGCAGGTTCGCAAGTAATTCCATGAACTCCCCATTTCGCAGCCCAATCAACTCTCCAAGGCATTTTTCCCTCTGCTTTTCTAATATCTGATTTCCCATTTATTCCTTTACGATCGGTCCAGTAAACATACGGTTTTTCATATCCTGTTACAATCACGCCATCCATACTACCATCACTTCCAACAGGGTTGTAGGGATACCATCCTTCAGGTAATTCTCTACCTGAGATTTTCTCTATAACCTCACATATTTCCTCTCTATTTGTTATTGCTAGGTCAATTTTCTCTGCAAAATCTCCATTTTCATATGTCTCATGATTCATCACTACTTTTGGAATCACTCCTATCTGTTTTAATGCATCTAAGAATGGTTTTAGGAAGTGTATTGCATAGTTTCCTCCATCATAGTTAGGGGTGCCATCTGGGTTTGGAGCGGGAATATTTGCTAGAGGGAACCCTATGTATTTTTCATAATCGTCCGAAAGAAAATCATAAACTCTTCTGAGAGGGTCCATAGAGTCAACTATGAATATGTATTCGGATTTTTTACCTGAGTCAAGACATGCTCTGTGAATCATTTCAGCAGTTAGTATTTCTCTGAGATGACCTATATGGAACTCTCCTGATGGAGTAATTCCTGATGCTATGACTTGTGAGTCATATTTCTCAGATAGCCGCATTGCGGTATAATCTGCCCAATGCATATTCCTGCCTCATACAGTAACTACTCTTACAAGACCTCTGAGAGGTACTCCTTCAAGTGCATTAGCCTCTGATTTATTCGCCAGAACTAGACATAGCTTAACTTCAGCACCAGCATTTCTAAGGTTTTTAATTGTCTTTTTCAAAGTTGTTCCTGATGAAACCACATCATCTACTACAACTACTTGTTTTCCAGATACAGATGCGAATATCTCTGAAATATGAGCACCTTCATCTTCACTAATAGAACGACTTACTGCCAAGTCTAAATCTAATTGCCCTGCAATTGCCTGAGCGAATGGTATACCATTGATACTAATTCCAACTATAGCATCAATTTCATCTCCGATTTCTTCTTCTATTATATCTGCAAAGATATACGATATTGCTTCGATTCTGCTTGCCTTTACTGCTACAGATCTCCATCCTACTTGTACATCAGTGGGCCTCTCTTCAGAAGTTGTGTTATTGGAGTACTCTTCAGTGGACAACCATTGAATTGTTGTTTGAGATAATGACAACTCGTCTGCTATCTGCTGTGTGTTCAAACCGTTACTGCGGTGTTGTTTTACTTTGGCTCGAAGCTCGTCTACGCTAAGTGGCATTAAATAACCCTAGAATCCCGTCCTGTATCAAGCCATCGGATGAAAACTATCTATTTTATTGGTATTCATTACCTAAAACCTACCAGTCGAACCGAAACCACCCTCGCCTCTTTCGGTTTCACCTAGTTTCTCAATATTTACTTCTATAAATTTAGATTTAGGAATTGGAGTAATCAATAATTGTGCGATTCTTTCATTTTTTTGTATGATATATGATTCTCCTTCTCCTATCCATGTCATTAATACAAACAGTTCACCTCTATAGTCTGCATCAATTGTCCCTATACTATGAGGTAGAATCAATCCTTTCTTTCCAAGAGATGAACGTGCTCTAACTTGTCCTTCATATCCCTCTGGAATAGCTACATGCAAACCTGTCCTAACCATTGTACTACTTCTACGCTTAACGATTGTATCTTCTAGCGAATATAAATCCCATCCAGCAGCATGAATGCTTCCTTTACTTGGTAGTAATGCATCACTATGTGTTCTTGCAACTTTAACCTCAATCACTTCATCCATGATATCTCCTGAGTAAGTCGGCATTTTACGCTTATCACTAGAGTTTCCCAGTCGGTGGGGTGAAAAGGGGTGGTCTTCTCGGAAGGCCAATGGTCGACTTCGAGTATGAATCATTACTGGAACGGGCACGCGAACGTATTCCAAAGAATATTAGTGAAAGATCTAGGTGGACAATGCCTGAACCAGAGATATTGATTGAAGGTAATCAAACAATTCTAAGAAATTTCGCTGCAATAGTTGATGCAATGGATAGAGATGCAAATCATGTTTATCAATTTTTGATTAATGAACTTGGGACCTCTGGAACTAGAGAACAAGTTAGGGTATTATTCAAAGGAAGGGTCCCTCCTAAGAGAATTAAAGAAAAAATAGTTTCATATGTTAAGTCTTATATTTTGTGTGGTCAATGTAGAGCACCGGATACTCGTTTCATTAAAGAAGAAAGAACTACTTTACTAAAATGTCAAGCATGTGGAGCCACTAGGCCAGTTAAACTTTAGATTCTTGATTTATTATTTAGGTGAAAAATCTAATAGGACTTTACCTTTATTTCTTCTTTTATGCATATGTTTTTGTGCCTCAGAAACATCTTCAAATTTCCAAACCGAATCAATTATTGGATTTATTTCCTCTTTTTCTAGTAATGCTCCTAATTCAGTAAGATGATTTTTGAATATTTCTTCATCATCCATTTTTCCCATATGTACGCCAAAAATCGCCTTATTTGCATTCATCATCTTCATTGGATTGAATTTTGGAGTGTTTATCCACATTTTCAAAGCCGCTATAATAGATCTTTTTTCTTTAGGTACTGCAGAAGATGCTCCAAAACAATGTAGTTTACCGCCATTTCTCAAGGAATTGTAGGATCTCATTAGATGTTTGCCTGCTACTGGATCTATAGCTTGATGAACTCCTTTGCCACCTGTAAGTTCTTTACAAACTCTAACAAAATCTTCCTTTTCTCTATCAACAAAATACATTCCTAATGATTCTACGAATTCTTTTTTCGCTTTCGAAGCAGTACCAATAATTAACTTTGCACCAAAAGACCTACAAATTTGTGCTGCGGCTGTTCCAACCCCTCCTGCTGCGTGATGAATTAGTATCGAATCTCCTTGTTTGATTCCTCCTAAATATACTAACATATGATATGCAGTTCCATATGTAACCGGCATGGCTGCAGCCTGATCAAAACTCATACTATCTGGAATCTTTATTATCCTATTAGAATCCACAATAACCTCTTCTGCATAACCTCCAAATCCGGTCATTGCGATTACTCTTTCTCCAACTACTATATCTTCTATATTTTCTCCAATTTGAGTAATAATTCCTGAAACTTCATATCCTGGAGTGAATGGAAAATCAGGATTACTTCCATAAAGTCCCTGTCTCATCATTAAATCCGCAAAATTGATTCCTGCTCTATATACTCTAACTTTAACTTGATTTCCTTCCGGCCTACCTAATTCTTCATCAATTATCTCTATTGAATCCGGACCGCCAATCTTAGTATAAATTATTTTTTTCATATAATCACTCTATGGTAGAAATTTTCTTATTTCAGCTACCTTCTTTTTCTGTTTTTCAGGTATATTTTCAGGATAACCTACTTTCAGAAAACCCACTATTCTTTCCTGTTCATTATTTATCTCTAGAGAGGTATATGTCATAGGATGTCTCGTAATACTTCCAGTACTCCATTGAGAACCAATTCCCATATCCCATAGTGATAAAACAAGATTATGTAAAGAACAAACAGTAGCAGCATAATCTTCTTCTTCTCTGAAAGAATCTTCGGGGCTTAGTTTTGTTGTTACAGCTATGATTACTGGGACATCCATTATCTTAGAAATAGCTCTATCTACAGAAGATATTTTCTCTTCCTCTTTGTTACTTTTGGCCTTATTTTTAGATAGAGAAATCACTGTAGGCAACAATTTTGCCCTTGTTTCCTCACCTAATACATAGTAATTCCATGGATGAGTTTGTTTGTGACAAGGTGCATTACTTGCTGCCTCAAATGCTATTTCTAAATCTGTTAATCTTACTTCCTGATCTGTAAAATGATAGATACTTCTTCTACTATTCAGAAGATTCTGTATAATACTCATATAAATTCCTACTCTAAACAATCAAATTTCGCTGCAAGAATAAAATCAGACTCAACCAAACCGTCTATTTTATGTGTAAAAATCTTAACCTTGACTCTTCCCCAACTTAATTCGAAATCAGCATGATGGTTTTGTTCTTCACAGATTTCTCCGGCTAAGTTAGTAAATTCTAATGCTTCTTTAAAATCATTAAATTTCCATACTCTTTGTAAGTGATGATTATCAATTATTTCCCATTTTGCATTTAAATTCGTAATTAATTTCTCCATCTCATTTCTATTTAAGGGCGGCACTCCACCTTGACATGGTATACAAATTTTTGAGGCTAAGTCAGTATCTTCTTCCATTTCAGTCCCACACGTGATTATCATCTCTGCCTTCTACTTGTCTTTCTGCTTCTTCATGTAAATTAGAACGACGTCTAATTTCTTCCTTTTCAAATGTCAGAAGCTCCTTGTCTTCAATATATGGTTTTCTGAGATGCGTTATTAATCTAAGCTGAACAATAATATCTCTCGCGATTGAACGAAAATCGCCATTTTCATCCCAAATCTCGATAACATTTCTTGAGGTGCCTACTAACATCCCTCTAATATATGGTTCTGAGTCTTCAGGTAAAGCTCTTGAATCTAGTAGAATTTCTACCAAGTCATCTTTCCTTAGTCCTGATTTCCTTCCAATCAATGGCCCTAAAAATATATCCTGAAGTTCTGATAATTTAGGTTCTCCATAATCTCGATGGATTCTTGTAGCCCATTCTGGCAAATCGCCAACATCTCTCCCACTCTTCTCAGCGCTCATGCACCTCGGTCAACTATGTCATAGAAAAGTCAACGGGTTCCAAGATTATAATTAAAAAAACTCAAATGACTGCTTATTTGAAGTGGAATGGTGTAGGCGCTAGGTCTGGGTGAGACCATGGCAGTACCACAATGGCGAAGCATTCCAACAGTTCTTTATCCACAAGAAATTCTTGATAAAGCGTTCCGTAAAGCCTCCAAACAGTCAGATTTAGTCGAAGATCCCGATAAATATCATAGGGTTCGAAAGCAAATGGTTAGAATGATACAATCTGCCTCAGACACCATAGACTCAACTTTAAGAAATTGGGTGGATAAATGGCCAAGTCTTAATGCATTGTCTGAATTTGATAGGGCTTTGATAGATGCAGCAGTTGGTAATGATGATTATCGCAAAAGCCTTGGTGCAATTCAGTGGGCTGCAGAAAGAGTTAGGAAAATTTCTGGAGAATCCGAATCAAAAATTCTTCGTTTAAGAAAAATTGAAAGTTTTCATGAAGCAAGAAGACATGCATACGGAAGAATTTCTTCAATTGTACACCAAATTTCTCCTCAAATATTATGGCTTGGCGAAGCTAGAGAAATACTTAGAAAACTTCCATCCGTAGATTCCGATGAGCCTGTGATTGTTGTTGCAGGGTCACCTAATGTTGGCAAATCTGCTTTAATTGGAGCTTTATCATCTGGTGAACCAGAAGTGGCTGCCTATCCATTTACTACTAAACAATTGCATCTTGGACATTTTTTACATAGGCGTCGCTCATACCAAATGGTGGATACTCCTGGATTACTAGATAGGCCCATGGAGGAAAGAAATCTAATCGAGATGCAAGCAATTGCAGCACTGGAAAATATAGGGGATATTCTGGTAGTACTAATCGATGCTAGTGAATCCGGTGGTTCATCTTTGGAAGAGCAATTGAACCTTCTTGATGAAATTAAATCGTTGGTTACTGAGAGGCCAATTCTTGTAGTTCATTCCAAATCAGATCTTCTCAAAGAAATACCTGAAGATGCGAAACATCTTATTTCAACTATCAATGGCGAAGGAATAGATGAACTAAGAAATATAATAATTGAAACGATTGGAGCAGATAATATCAATAATCCGCTAATATTACCCGACAATTGGCATATAGAAGAAAATTCTCTAGAGCCTTTGGGCACTAAGTATGAGATTGAAAAAAGAAGAGAAATGAATAATTAGTTTATGTGCCAAGTATGTCCACAGGTTTTACAGTAGAGGTCATATCCTCCGTAAGACTTCTGCAATCCACTAATATCAATGTAAGTTCCACAGTTGGTGCATTTCTCACTCATGATTACCCGAACTCAACAATGTTATTCAATTACTCGATGCTTAATTCACTCAACTTTCTCTAAACTTTTGAAATAATTTCTTTATTGGGAAAGCCATTTCACCTGCTCCTAGAAATAATGTTAATGATACTAAAGCTAGGATCATTTCCACAAACCAATTAAGACTTATTTCAACATTTGTTGTTAGAACTTGCTGATCTCCAACATCCGCTCCCTCTCTTCCGCCAGATATTATCCTGTAATCATCAGTCTTAATATTCCAGTTTATTTCTCCATCAATTTCATCAGAACCTCCAACTATGATATAATCCTCAACATCTTTTACCGTACAGTCCGTTAGCAAGGTTTCTTCATCCGGCGGGCAGACAATTGCTGCATCACTCTCTACTACTGCGAACCATGAATCGTCATTTTCTTGCCAATTAATTTGCAAATCGATATTTAGTATTCCAAAAATCAATGGTGGAGAAATATCATCCCCAGTCATTGCAATAAGGCAAAGCTCAGGGTCTTCAAATTCACAAGGAACCATGTCAATTGCACTCCTTTCTTCTGGAAGACTAATTCCTGTAACGCTTCCTAATAGGAGAATTACACATAATACCCCCACAAATCCTGGAAGTATTGAGAGTATCCTTACCATCATAATAATCACTACTATAAATCTCTCAATTTAACTTAACGCCCCTATGAGTTGTATTAATATTGGTATAATAAAAATACCAACTCCTAAATAAAGTAGAATTGAAAGCCTTTTTCTTGATTTTTCCTTTTTCTCTTGATTAATTCTACATTCTTCATCGTCACAAATCAAAGACTCATTACTCAACGGTATTGGTATTGAACATTCTACACAATGTTTGTGAGCCTCGAATAAAACCCCTTTCCTCGCTTTTTTTCGTTTTTTTGATATAGTCGAATTTTGTTTTGCTTGACCAGCTGTTGTTGTAGCCATTTTAGCAATTTTTTCCGCCCTACTCATTTTTTCATCACCTAAGAAATTTTTGTCCCTTCAAAATCTGAACCTAGGATTGTATGCTTGATTCGTTCAATTTTTCTACCATCAATTATATTAAGTTCTAGATTTGCCTTTGTTGCTTCGAAAACTGCAATAGGATCTACTACACTTGATTTCCCTGCCTCCTTATGTTCTGCTGGGCCTACAATTTGTTGTAATTCGTCATGTGTAAGGATGTCAAATGATTTAGCATTTGGATTTTTTCTAGGGTCTTCGCTGAAAACTTTCTCAACATTGGTAGCAATAATACACTTACTTGCATTTACTGCTATTGCCAATCTGATAGCTACTGCATCAGTAGTATGGCCTGGCTCGGTCCCCCCCATTACTACTACAGGCCTTTCTTCAAGTAATTGTGCTGCCTCGTTTACACTTGTTGGTATAATGCCAGAAACAGAAATACTTGCCTCAGTAAAAGCTTCTCTGATTATTGTTGCATTTAGTCTAGTTGCAGCAATCCCAATCTTATCTAAGTGATAGTCATCATCAATCAATGGTTTTGCTAATGATATTCCTTCTCTTGCTGGAGCACCGCCTCCAATGACTAATCCTAATCTATCTCCTGCTGCAACTCGTTCTCTAACAATCGTGATTAAATCATCTAACCATACATGTTTTTCTTCCACTTCTGGACGCAATAAACTACCTCCAATTGCTACCACAATCATGGCCATCGGGTATACGGAGACACTACTTCTCTATCAATGTCTAGGCTAGGTTGAGGATGAAGGGTTGAAATGCCCGCCTCTTTGCCCATATACGAGGGTAGACTATGTCCGAGGACTTAGAGGTGCAAAAACGCAAACTTCGTGCACGCAAGACTCTCGAAGAAGTTTCGAAGATGAGAGGCATGGGTACTGAGCTAGTTACAGTGATTATCCCTCCTGAGAAGATGTTATCTGACGTTCGTCACCATTTAATCCAAGAAGGAGGTCAAGCAGCCAACATCAAGTCTAAATCTACAAGGAAACATGTGACTGATGCTATAGAATCGGCAGTATCTACCTTAGGCAGATACAAGAATCCTGGTGAAAGAGGAATTGCCTTATTCGTTGGCCACGTAATTATTGGGAACAATAAAAGTAGGCTTATTTCAGTAGTTGTTGATGATCCTCCTGAAGCTTTCCCATCATTCCGATATCGCTGTGATTCTTCTTTCGAAACTTCTCAACTTGAGGACATGTTAATTGATAAAACAGCTTATGGGCTTTTTGTTATCGATAGATCCGAGTCGGCTTATGGTTTAGCATCTGGGAAAAGACACCATTGTCAAGAGCATATTACTTCTCAAGTTCCATCTAAACACGGAAGGGGTGGTCAATCGGCCCAAAGATTCGAGAGACTCATTGAAGAAGCTGCACACAATTTTTTCAAAAAATCTGCTGAAAGGGCTTGCGCATACTGGTTGCCGATGATTGATGATTTGAAAGGAATAATCATAGGAGGTCCCGGCGCCACTAAAGATTTTGTAGTGAAGAATAATTATTTCCATCATGAGATTAAGAAGTTGATTAGAGAGCCACATTTTGATGTAGGTTATTCTAATGATTCAGGATTAAGGGAATTGATTCAGAGAGCAGGAGGCCTTATGGATCAAATCGAATTAGATGTTGAAAGACGTTTAGTCGACAATTTCCTCAGAGAAGTAATGCAAAATCATCCCAAAGCCACATATGGTGAGATGATGGTTAGAGCGGCTCTAGATCAAGGCGCAGTAGCGACATTATTACTTTCTGAAGGTTTGCGTAAACGCAGAGTGGGATGGATTTGCAAATCTTGCTCCAATGAATGGAGTCAAACACATAGTAATTTGACTGAAATACCAGATTGTCCAAAATGCGGCTCAGATAATTTGGTTGAAGACCCTGAAAATACAATGGATTTAATCGATGAATTAACCGAACTTGCATCTCACACCTCAGCCAAAGTAACTTTAGTATCATTGGATACCGAAGAGGGAGCTACTTTGGATACTTCTTTTGGTGGAATTGCGGCAATGTTAAGATATGCATGGTCCTAGGTGATTTAATGAGGGCACTTCGTAACGAAATAGTCTCCAAACTATCAGTTACTATGGATAAATTAGACTTGAATGAAACTAAATGGCTAGATTTGTTGGGTACTTCTACAGATAAAATACATGGTGATGTTACTTTACCTTGTCATTCTTTTTCTAAGATCCTAAGAAAATCTCCAAATGATATAGCTATTGAGATCGCAGAAAATCTAGAATCTGATTTATTAGAAATCGTTGAAATAAATGTGATAAATGGATTTCTAAATTTCAAGGCCAATAATTCTTGGATTTCTAATCAAATTTCTTTTATAAATTCTGATTCTAGGTTAGGTGTAGAATTAGAAGATGAAAAAACTATTGTTATTGATTATTCATCTCCTAATATTGCCAAAAGGATGCATGTGGGGCATCTTCGTTCTACTGTAATTGGCGATGCTTTGTCAAGAATCTTATTGTTTAAGGGGCATAATGTAATTGGTGAAAATCATATTGGTGATTGGGGCACTCCTTTTGGTATGTTAATAGAACATTTTATCGAATGTGAAAATAATAACGTAGGAGAGATAGATCTCTCCACATTCTATAAAGAAGCAAGATATAAATTTGATAATATTGATAATTTTGCAACTCGTTCGAGAAAAAGAGTTGTTAAACTTCAATCTAAGGATCCTGACACAATCAATCTTTGGCAGAGTTTAGTCGATCACTCACTTATCCATTTTAACTCAGTATATAGGATGCTAGATGTTCTTCTTAATGATGATAATTTAGCCGGAGAATCTGTTTACGAGGATTTACTTCCCGAAGTAGTAGAACGTCTCACTTCTAAGAATTTAATTGTTGAAAGCGACGGTGCTTTAGTTGTATTTCCTGAGGGGTGGTTTAATCGTGAAAATGAACCTTTACCTCTTATTATTCGTAAAGGGGACGGTGGTTTCAATTATGCTACCACTGATCTTGCTTGTATTATCAACCGTGTTGAATCAATTGGATGTGATGAGATGCTGTATGTCGTCGGTGCCGAACAATCTCAACATTTTTCAATGGTATTCCAAGTAGCTCATGATGCGGAGTTCATGGATGAGAAGATTAAAGCTGTACATGTGCCATTTGGATTGGTAATGGGATCCGATGGCAAGAAATTAGCTAGTCGGAAAGGTAAAGCGATAACTCTGAAGGAATTATTGGAAGAATCAATCTCAAGAGCTGAAAAACTGATTCTTGAGAAAAACCCTTCTATGTCTGATTCGGATCGGAATGAAGTTTCTAAGATGATAGGAATTGGTGCAATAAAGTACGCTGATTTATCCATTGATAGGAATAAGAACTATATTTTTGATTGGGATAAAATGCTTTCTTTCGAAGGTAATACTGCACCCTACCTTCAGTATGCATACGCTAGAATTTGCAGTATTTTCCGCAAATCATCTATTTCTCGCGAATCAACATTGGACTCAGAAATTATTGTAGGGGACGATTTTGAAATGTCACTTTGCAAATCTATAATTGGTTTTTCCGAATCAATAGATGATACAATTAGTAGTTATAGTCCTCATCGTTTAGCAGTTTACTTACATCATTTAGCACAAGATTTTGCTTCATTTTATGAGAACTGTCCTGTTCTGATATCAGACGACCAAAAAACAATGAGTAGTAGATTAGCTCTTTGTAATTTAACAGCAAGAACATTGAGAACAGGACTTGGACTTTTGGGCATCGAAACGCCTGAAAAAATGTAATTATAGAATTTCTTTAACTTGCTCAATATTCCCTCTAACTGATTTAATTCTTTTAGAATCAACTATTAAACTCCAAAATGGTACAAAGTCAACTTCAATTTTTATCCATTCTAGAGACTGTATCAATTTTTTTGATTTCATATTATCCAAATTTATTTTTTTAATGTTGTATTCTTTTATCTTATTATTGTTAATCTCTAGATATTCTTCCACTTCTCTGCAATCCTCACAAGATTCTTTCGTTATTAAGAGCAAATAATTAGGCATTTGATTAACCGTTTCCCAATCATTAATTGATACAATTTCATTCATTTTAATTAACTCCTGATGACGGTTATCTTTGAATGGTTCTATCCTTCCGCAAGTGTATGGTATCAGTAGGCGACCCAGCACCTGACTTTACTTTGATGGCGAATGACAGAAATATGGTTACTTTAAGTGACTCAATTGGAAATAAGGTAGTTTTAGCATTCTATCCTGCAGCCTTTACTGGTGTTTGTACTACTGAGATGTGTACATTTACTAACTTCATGAATGATTTTGATAATCTAGAGGCTGAAGTTTTCGGAATCAGTGTAGATTCAATATTTTCTAATAATGAATTCTCCAAAAGAAACTCCATAGGTTTCCCATTACTTTCTGATGTTAATAGAGATGCTACAAATTCTTATGGTGTTGGGATTGATTTTGTCATGCCAGGATATACTGCAGCTCAAAGGTCCGTATTTATCATCAACGAAGATGGGAAGATTGGTTATTGTTGGGTTGCAGAAAATCCAGGTATAGAGCCTAATTATCAAGAAATAGTCGATTTTTGTAAGAAATAAGATATTCTTATTATCTAACTTCTTCACCCGACCATCTTTGACTTAACTCATGATCAATATCCAGTTGGTCCAAAATTCTAGCTACTACAAAATCTATTAATTCTCCAATAGTTTCGGGTTTATGGTAAAATCCAGGACTAGCAGGAAGTATAATTACTCCCCATGTAGACATTTTTGCCATAGCTTCTAGATGAGTGGTTGCAAAAGGAGTTTCTCTAGGGACTAGAATCAACTTTCTTCTCTCCTTCAGAGCAACAAGGGCACTTCTTGTTGCTAAATTATCAGATATTCCTGCAGCAATTTTTCCGATTGTTGTTCCACTACTGGGACAAATAATGTATGCATCATATTTTGCAGAACCAGACGCCGGTTTTGCGGCTAAATTATGATTGTCATGTAAAGTAACTCCTTCGATTTTAGATAAATCCTCAGGTATCATATCACATTCAAGGTGTAGATTGATTGCACCTGCTTTTGTGACGATCAAATCGACATCCCACGCAGCTTCAGAAAGTGCTTCCACGAGACGTACTGCATATTGTGCGCCAGAAGCACCGGTCATGGCTACAACAGCGGATGGCATGAAACCCCGTGAGAACTAGACATCTTGAACTATTGCTTAATTTTCACAGACATTTTCTAATGCAAATGCCAAATATTTATACTCCTCTAAGTGGTTATATATCTGAGCAGAAATACGAATATACCTTCCTTCTGGATTTGGCCAATACCATACTGGCACTTGTATATTATATTCTTCTAGAAGTTCTTGGTGTATCGAATCTTGTTCATGTAATGAAAGATCAGTGAAGTCATCAAAATCCAGTTTTATTGTCGCTATACTTGATATCATATTATCAGGACAAGGAGGAATAATATCTAATCTTTCACAAATATATTTTCTCGCTTCTATTGCTAAGTTATTATTATGCTCCATAATTTCCTCCCATTTCATTCCAACCATCTTACTTATTTCACTAATTACAAAAGGAATTACACACCATGCGGAGATATCTCTTGTTCCAGTCCAATCGAATTCATGACGAAACCTTGACGTTCCTTCTAAAGGAATAGTCATTCCATGACTGATAGTTAGAGGATGTATTGATTCTTGCAAATCTTTTCTGACATGTAAAAACGCCGAACCTTTGGGTGCACAAAGCCATTTATGGCAATTACTAGTTGTAAATGACGCCCCTGTTTTTTCTATATTTAGAGGTATCATCCCTATTCCATGGGCCGCATCAAGAAGTACCATGACTCCTTTTTTTTCTAGTAAATTTACCAATTTTTCAAAAGGCATTTTTATTCCAGTTGGGCTAGTAACGGTGTCAATTAATGCCAATTTTGTTCTTTCTGAAACACAATTCATTACCCTTTCAATTATGATTTCTTCATTATCAACTGGAAAAGGTATATCGCAAGTAATAACTTTCGCACCAGTCTTTTTAGAAACATAATCTACTGCATTTCTACAAGCTTGGTATGCATGATTGGGAATTAATATCTCGTCATTTTTATTGAAATCTAAAGATCTCAATACAGTGTTTACTCCTGACGTGGCATTTTCAATCAATGCTAAATCCTCAGAATCGCATTTAACAAAATTTGCAATTGCTATTCTAGCATCTAATAGTGCTTTAGGAGCAATTTCGTCATAGAACCTCACAGGATCTTTCTCAACAATCATCTTCCATCGATTTTGTTCTTCTAGTACTATTTTCGGTGTTGACCCAAATGAACCATGATTCAAGAAAATAGTTTCTTCATCGATATTCCAAAATCTATTGATAGGTTTTTTCTTAGGTTTTTTCATAAAAAATCCTCAATATTCATTTTTTCTTCTTCAATTGGTATCCTATTTAGAATCTCTTGAATATTCGAAATCAAAGTATTTTCCAGTAATTCTCTTGTTATTTGTTGATTATTATATTCCTTATAACCTAATTTTTCTAATGATGTTGTGGCTCCTACATCCAATCCACAACAAGCAAGATTTTCAATTCTATTCCCTGGAGTTGAATAGTTTAACGCTAAACCATGTCTACTTACCCAGTGAAGAAATGCAAGGCCAATAGAACATATTTTTTTCCCATCTACCCATACGCCCATCATTGCTGGGTCTCTGTATCCATTAATATCAAGGTCATTTAGAGTTTTAATAACTAAATCTTCTATTTTATTGATGATATTCCTTACACTTTGCTCATCATTTTCCCATTTTACAATCGGATAAGCTACGAGTTGCCCTGGGCCATGCCAAGTGATACCGCCTCCTCTATCGACAATTGTCTGTTCATAGTCGTCACTAACTACTACTCCCTCTCTCCTAGCTTTTGGACCGATTGTAACAATTTCAGGATGTTCTACGAGAATAATTGAATCAATAATTTCGTCATTTATTCTTTTTTGTTGCATTACTTTCATAATTCCCGATACTTCATTATGTTTCATAATTCCAGCCCTCAGGACTTGAATTTTTTTCAAATAATCACCTCAGGAAGTATGTATTGCATGACCCAATGTTTTCAATACGCTTTCATGAAATGCTTCTGTCATGGTTGGATGGGCGTGAACTGTATCTGAGATGTCCTCTAATAATGCACCCATTTCAAGAGCCAAGATGAATTCTCCGTGCAATTCGGCCACATGACTACCAACAGCTTGTATGCCCAGAATTACGTGATCATCTTTCCTAGCGGTTACTCTTATGAAGCCAGCACTTTTCTCTGCCTCTATTGTTAAAGCCCTTCCATTCGCTGCTAAAGGGAATTTACCAGTGATAATTTCTTCTCCTCTTTCTTTTGCTTCGTCAGGAGTCATGCCAACTGAAACAATCTCAGGCTCTGTGAAAACAATTGCTGGAATTGCAACTTTATCAAATTCTCTTTTTTCACCCGAAATAATTTCTGCGACCATTTCTCCTTGAGCACTTGCCTTGTGAGCAAGCATCGGTTCACCAGCGACATCACCAATTGCATAAACTCCCGGTGCGGAGGTTCTACATTGCCGATCGATTCGAATAAATCTGCCAGATGTGTCCATTCTTATTCCCATATTCTCAACCCCCCATCCTTTCGAATTTGGGCTTCTCCCAACAGTAACCAAAATCTTGTCAACAGTAATCTTTTGTTCTTCTGAGTCTTTTTCAAATATTAACTCCACTTTTCTTGAGGCTCCCTTTCCTTTAATCTTCGATCCTCTTGCAAGAGCATTGGTATGAACCGTAACTTTATTCTTCTTCAGCCATATTTCAAGTGGCCTTCTGATTTCTTTATCCATTATTCCTAGGATACTATCCATCCCTTCAACAACGGTTACTTCTGTACCTAACTTTGTTAGTGCACAACCTAATTCTAGTCCGATGTATCCTCCTCCAACTATGGCAACTTTCTTAGGTAGTTTTTCCAAGCTCAATGCTCCAGTAGATGAAAGAACAAATTCTTCATCGCACGGCATAAAAGGCAAATCAATATGAGATGACCCTGTCGCAATAATGACATTTTCTGCTTCAATATTTATTTCTCCATCATCAGTCTTAACTGTACATTGTTTCGAAGAAGAAAATGTAGCCCATCCATTAATTAATTCTGCACCTGCATTTTTAATCAATGTCTCTACGCCTTTAGTCAATCTTTGAACTATGCCGTCTTTCCATTCTACAACTCCTTTCATTTCAATTTCAGGATTTCCGGATACTGAAATTCCCATATGCCCTTCTTCTGAAGAATGTTTACTTAATGCTTCATATCTTTCGGCTGCATGAATAATAGCCTTACTTGGAATACATCCAACATTTAGGCAAACTCCGCCGGCTCTTTCACCTTCAACAATTATTGTATTAAGACCCAATTGCGCAGATCTTATTGCTGCTACATAACCGCCGGGGCCTGCTCCAATAACTAAAACTTGACATTTACGAACTTTACTCATTTTTCCACCTACATAAAAATTAGAGCAGGATGTTCTAATAATTTCTTTAATGATTGGATCAAGGCTGCCCCATTAGCCCCATCTACAATCCGATGATCGAAAGAACTCGATACATTCATTATTCTTCTAATTTCTATTTTACCATCTTGAACTACAGGCATCTCTCTTGCTTTGTGAACACCTAGGATACTAACTTCTGGATGATTTATAATCGGAGTGGCTCCCAATCCTCCATCTCTTCCGAGACTCGTAATCGTAAATGTGGAGCCTGATAAGTCATCTAAACTAGCAGTTCCATTTCTAGCTGAGCCTGAAACTCTTTGCATTTCAGATGCTGATTGCCAAATATCCATTGCTTCAACGTGTTTTACTACAGGTACAAATAATCCTCTATCGGTTTGAGTGGCTATTCCAAGATGGACTGCAGAGTGTTGAGTGACTATGTTATTTTCATCATCATAATGTGCATTACATTCTTGATGATTCGGCATTATCTTTGCTAAAGCCATCATGATGAATGGAAGATAGGTTAACTTTGGTTGTCCCTCATCTTTTGTAGAATTTAAGAATTTTCTTAGTTTTTCTAATTCTGTTACATCGATTTCTTCAAAGTATGAGAAATGAGGTATAGAAAATTTTGATTTTACCATTTGTTCAGCAATTTTTCTTCTCAATCCTACAATTTTAATTTCATTGGTTTCAGTTCTTTTTGTAGAATATGACTTTGGAGGGGCTCCTGAAACTGCTCCTCCCGCTGCTATGTAGGCATCTAGGTCTGCGTGTCTAATTCTCCCTGAGGGGCCTGATCCTGATACAAAAGCAAGGTCCAGTTCTGCTTCCCTAGCTCTCCTTCTAACCGCTGGGCTAGCCAGAATTCTATTATTCGCACTATTTTTCACAGCCTTAACAGGTTCTTTAATTGGTACATTATTTGTAGGTGTAGGCTTTTTCTCTACAATCTCAACTATCTCTTCTACTATTTCTTCGACCACTTCTTCAATTTCTGGTTCATTAACTGTTGTGTTTTCAGTAGATTCATCTTTAGCGAGTTCCAGTACCTCTCCTCCAGTGAAAGTTATCAGAGCGGTACCTACAGCAATCATATCGCCTACTTCTCCACTCAATTCCTTTACTATTCCACTGGTTGGTGAGGGAATAGTCACTGTTGCTTTATCTGTCATGACATCAACTATAGGTGCATCTTCTACTATCGAGTCACCAATTTTAACGTGCCATGACACTATTTCTCCTTCTACTACTCCTTCTCCTATATCTGGTAATTTGAAAACATAATCTCCCATATTCATTCCTCCTGAGTTTTTTGTATTGCTTCAGCAATTCTAGAGGGGCTCGGCATATAATCCCATTCCGTCGTATGTGGGAATGGTGTATCCCACCCTGTCACTCTTTCTATCGGACTTTCTAAGTGATAAAAACATCTTTCTTGAATTGAGGCTACCATTTCCGCTCCAAATCCACTAGTTTTTGGGGCCTCATGAACAATAACACATCTACCAGTTTTTTTGATTGATTTGACTACTGCATCTCTGTCCCAAGGAACTAATGTCTGTAAATCTAGTAAATCACAACTGATTCCTGAATTTTTTATCGCTTGTTCTGCTACATGTACCATTGCCCCCCAAGCAATTACGGTACAGTTATCTCCTTCCATTGCTAATCTCGCTTCTCCCAATGGTATTTTGTAATATGATTCAGGAACTTCTGCCTCTGGATGTTCCTTCCATGTCGGTACATTGTGCGGATCTCCATAAAATGGTCCTCTATAGCATCTTTTTGGCTCAAAGAATATAACTGGATCATTGTCTTCAATTGCACTTATTAAAAGTCCTTTAGAATTAAATGGCGTGGAGCAATATACTACTTTCAATCCAGGGGTATGTGTGAACTGAGCTTCTGGAGATTGTGAGTGATGATGTCCTCCTCTAATGCCTCCTCCAGCCGGTGTTCTGATTGTTACAGGGCACCAAAATTCGCCTCCAGAACGATGTCTTACTTTGGCCATTTCATTCACAATTTGATCATAAGCAGGGAATATATAATCTGCAAATTGTATTTCGACTACTGGTCTGAGGCCATTAATCCCCATACCAAAAGCAGTAGCTGCAATTCCTCCTTCAGATAAAGGTGAATCAAAAACACGATGTCTCCCATGTTTTTCTTGTAGTCCATCTGAGGTTCTAAAAACTCCTCCGAAGTAACCAACATCTTCTCCAAAGATTACAATGTCAGAATCTCTCTCTAACATATTATCTAGAGCACTATTTACGGATTGAACCATATTCATGTTTGGCATCATTCATCCCTCCATTTTTTCATTTCATCCCATTGCTCCAATAAATGCCACGGAGGTTTTTCATATACTTCTGTAAATATAGCATCAGATGACGGATAAGGCCCATTGGCTAAATCCCCAAATTTCACAGCTTCTTTGTATGCATCCATTACTTCTGCATCTATTCTCTCTTCTAATTCTTGATGCTTCTTTTCAGACCAATCCTTTTTCTGAATTAAATGTAACTTTAATCTCTCAATAGGATCTCCTCCGGGCCAATGATTGTTCGAATCTTTCGGCCTATATCTAGATGGGTCATCACTGCTGCTATGTGCTCCTGCTCTGTATGTAAGAACCTCTATATGTGTTGGTCCAAGATCCTTTGCAGCTCTTTCTCTAGCCCATTTAGTTACAGAATATAGTGCGAGAAAATCATTCCCATCAACTCTAATACTAGGAATTCCATATGGTATTCCTCTTATTGCAAAATTCTGATTGTTACTGGCGAAATTTGAGTGAGTTGAAATTGCCCATTGATTATTTACAACGTTTAATATCACTGGTGCTTTGAAGATACTCGCGAAATTAAGTGCATAATGGTAATCTCCTTCTGCACTTGCTCCATCTCCAATCCAAGTTATTGTCACTTCATCAAGTTGTTTGTATTTTGAGGCCAGAGCTACTCCAACTGCTTGACTAAATTGTGTCCCCACAGGGCTTGAAACGGAAATATATCTTCCTTCTCGATATGTGTAATGGACTGGCATTTGTCTACCCTTAACATTGTCTTCTTCATTTCCGATACAGTGACATATCATGCTAACCATATCTCTTCCTCTGACAAATTGTGCACCTGGTTGTCTATATGTGGGGAACAGCCAATCTTGATTCTTTAGTGCCATGGTTTGAGCTATTGCAATTGCTTCTTCTCCGAATGATCGCATATAGAAAGATAATTTCCCTGTACGTTGCATTTTCATCATTCTTTCATCAAAAATTCTCATTCTAAGCATATGTTCTAATCCTAGGATTAATTCATCAGAAGTGAGGTCAGGATTCCATTCACCCTTTGCTTCATGATTGTCATCAAGTACTCTAACTAGTCCGGTTGCATGATTTTCTGCATCCTCTACCGAACATTCTATTTCTAGTAGGTTTAAATCCTCAGGTTTCCAACTCCATTGTTCAAATTTAGGTTTATCTCCCGGACGATGAGGTGCGTCAGGGACATGTATTGACTTCGTCTCCTTCTTCACCATGTATCTAACACCGTCTCCTCACTCATATTTGTTGGCTTTTAAGAATCACAAATTCCTCATTGGATTTAGGTAACTAACTGCAGAACCTGTAGATTCTCTAGTCACTACAGGTTCTGCTCCTTCAGCTTCTTCAAATAATAGTCCTGCCCTATATGAAGATCTTACCAAAGGGCCACTCGCCACCGCTTTGAATCCTAAATCTCTGGCAGTTTTATCCCATTCTGCAAATTGTTTAGGCTCTGGAAATCTATCTATCGGAAGATGCTTATCACTAGGCTGAAGATATTGGCCTAAAGTAATCATATCAACTCCCACTTCTCGGAGTAATTTCATTGCTTCTACAATTTCTTCATCATTTTCTCCTAAACCAACCATTATGCTTGATTTAATTTTCAAATCAGGCCTCAATCTCTTTGCATGAGATAGAATTTCAATGGATTGCTCAAAAGAAGCACGAGGATCTCTTACTAATCTATCAAGTCGAGGAACACACTCCACATTATGTGCAAATACCTTGATCGGCAAGTTCTCGAGAAGAACCTCAAGGGCATCTAAGTTCCCTTCCAAATCTGAACATAGCAACTCTAATCCTACGTCCGGAGTTCTATTACTAACTTCCAATAAGCATTTTCTATAATGCTCTGCACCACCATCTGGCAAATCATCTCTGTTCACTACTGTAATAACTGCATGTGAAATGTTCATTTTTTCTATTGCTTCTGCTAACTCTTGTGGCTCCATAGGATTTAGTTCAGGAGGTTTTCTGATAGTACCTACTGCACAAAATCTACAACCTCTTGTACAAACCTCTCCGGCAATCATGAAAGTTGCAGTTCCTCTAGCCCAACAGTCATGGACATTAGGGCACTTTGCTTCTTCACAAACTGTGTGTAGTCCGTGTTCATGTACATTGGCTTTAGTATCGTTAAACTTTCTTTGTGAAGAACCTGTTGGGAGGCTAGTCCTAAACCATTCAGGAAGCCGTTTTCTTTTTTCCTTCCTTCTTTCAAGTGAATTTTTACCATTATGTCTCAAAACTTCGTTTATTGGACGATTTTGGTCATTAATCGTCGGAAGTCGCGTTGACATTGATACCTACGAGCGGGGTGATGACGAAAACTATTCTGATAGCAAATTGTAAACTTACTCGAATACAAGAAGTCATATTGCCCTTCTCTCTCGGAATACTATGAATCATGGCGTTGTATTGGTTACTGGTGGTTCCAAGAGAATAGGGAGAGAGATTTGTATTCGTCTCTCTAGAAATGGTTACAATGTCATTATTCATTACAGAAATTCATCTAAGGAAGCAGAAGAAACCGCCAGAATAATAAATTCAGATGGTGGTAATGCAATTGTTTGTCAAGCAGATTTATCTGAAATTTCCAGTGCAAGAAATTTAATTTCGAAGGCAATAGAAGAGTTCGGATATATTGATGCAATTGTGAATAATGCATCTGTTTTTCTTCATGATGATATTTCTACAGTTTCATCCAATTCTTGGGATAAGCACATGCAAATAAATGCAAAGGTTCCTCTAATGTTAATTAAAGAAATGTATGGTTCATTAGATGAGGGTAGACAAGGAAATGTTGTCAATATTTTAGATCAAAAATTGCATAATCCAAATCCCGATTATCTTTCTTACACTACATCGAAATATGCTATGTTAGGCCTAACTGATACTTTAGCAAGAAGTTTGGCGCCTAAAGTTAGAGTTAATGCGGTTTCTCCAGGTCACACATTGGCCAGCGATTTGCAAACTAATGAGGGCTTTCAACGTGCACAATCCAGTTCTCCTTTGGGGTATGGGCCAGATCCAGAGGATATTGCAGATGCTGTGTGTTATTTGATGGGTGCTAAGTCTGTGACAGGCCAAGTAATCTATGTCGATTCCGGTGAAAGATTTCTTTCAAGAACAAGGGATGTAGTCTTTGAGACAGAGTGATATTATGACCTCCCACAAAGATGCGATAGCTAATTTATTGGCTTCTTATAACGGAGTCACAACATTATTTCTAGAAGATATAGTCAGGGATGTTGATATTGGAGTTCATGATTTCGAGATTGGTAACCCCCAAAAAATCAGATTTGACATCTACGTCATAATGTCAGAAGTTCAAAAACCTCTTAATGATAATCTAAATGAAGTTTTGAATTATGAATATCTCATAACTTCTTTAGAGAATGTTTTGTCATTAGGCCGTTTTTCTCTTCTTGAAACATTAGCAAATCGTTTATTGGAAGAAATATCTATTCCAACTAGTGTAAAGGCGGCATCAGTAGTTATAACCAAGTTAGATGTCTTAGATGGAGACGGCAGATTAGGTTGCTCAATGACTAAAATAAAGTAATTTTCTAATTGTTTTTTCTTAATGGTGCAGGGGGTGGGATTCGAACCCACGAAGGCCTTGCCACCGGAGCTTAAGTCCGGCCCCTTTGACCACTCGGGTACCCCTGCGGTCCACGGGCGTACGAACTTAGTCTTGAATCGCGCGGCCCTAATATGTCCCGAAAATAGATGCATATGGGGAACTTATGATGAGAACTCTTTAACACCCTGTGAACAGCCGAGAACCGTGAAAGTGACTAGGAAACCGCGGGGAGGTCTCAAAACCGCCCGTATTGCCATTTTTCTAACATTCCTAATGTTAACTCCTTTGTATTCTTCTCAAGTATCTAATTTGGAGTTACATGAAAGTCCAATTTCAAGTAATACTGAGGAAACAATTGAACTTTACACGCTCTATTTGGCATCTGCCGATTCAACTACTGATGGTGATGGGCTAATAACTACAAAAATTCCCGATTCTGGTGGCCAAGAGACAGCCAGTGCATTGGATGAAACAATAGAATTTATCAGTCAAGAATTATTGTCGTCGATAGAGATATTTGGTCGACCTAACCAAGGTTCTGGCTCTGGAAGTTACTATCTTCCGCTTGATTTGTTTTTGAAAGCTGTAGGGCCCAGCGGCTCATCAGTTGATTGGACAATTAATGTAAGGGCCGGGGGGTCATCAATTGGACAAGCGGAGTGGAGTGCGGATGCATGTAATACTGGAATCGGTAATAGTTGCAATTTCGACCATGAGGAATTTGAAGTAGATCTCGGTTCTACTAGTTCATTCATGGTATTAGAGGATGAAACTATTGAGATTACAATTTCTGCAGAAATGTCTGGTTGCGACAGTAGCGGTGGGCCATTCGGTTCTACATGTACCGCAGAAGTTGCATGGAACGAGATAGACGGGGAGTCTAATCGTCATTCAGAAATCGAAGTTGAAACAAATGCAATATCTAACAGCATTGTATATTTGCAAAGAGATGGGGATGAACTTTCTGAGGGGCCTGTATTAGAATGGTATCCCAACGATATTATCGATCAAAGATTAATGCAATTTACTTTTGATGTTAAAAGTGCCTTTGGCAGGTATGATATAGATAGTGTCAGATTATTACTAAGAGATTCTTTAGGCAATTATAGAATTGATAAGGAAATTAGTGACGATGACCCTGATATAGATGATACCAACGAAGGAATATTTGGACATTATTCTTGGACATATCCTGGAGGAGTACCAGCGGGAGAATATACTGTAGAATTAGAGGTCACTGACATACAGGGCAACTTAGTTCTGATTGAGCACCAGCCTGTTGAAATGCACCAATTTGGTGTTTCTATAAATCATGGGATGGATAGGCAAACCGAATATATCGCACCAGGAGAAATAACACCAATCCCACTTCAATTAGTTCATAGAGGAGATTCAACCAAGTCTATGTCGGTTGAACTTGAAGTTATGACTAATCTTGGTAGTTCTTGGTTAATAGAATTCGATTCGGATTCTAGTATTTATTCGTTGGATGCCGGTGGTGACATATTGAATCCTATTCTTACACTGCAAGCACCTAATGACTTGACTGGTACACCTAGTAGTATAGATATTCGTGCAGTCGCAGAAGCAGAGGTTAATGGTGTTCAAACTGTTGTCCACCAAGACACTCTGAATGTTATATTAGAGAAAATTGATGTATTTCAACCTCCAGCAGTTTCAGTCTGGGATGAAGACCATGAGTTGCCTATAGCCAACTCTACTCGTCCTGATGATATCGATAATACAATACCTAGGTATGTAGAGTATGGAGAGTTTACACCATTCTTACTAGAAATATTCAATACTGGATTTGATGCAGATATGTTCCGTATAGATGTATTGAAAAGATCAAAATCTATTATTCAAGTATATGATAATGACACAGGCGAAAGAATACTGGAAGATGTGGGTGACGGAACATTCCATTCATCTTTCTTAGAAAGACACGCGACTCAAGTATTGTTGCTTAATATCAAACCATCCAATGACCGAGCAGATGATGATTTAGGAACTATAGAAATTGAAGTTACTAGTTCAGGTAATTCATCACTTAGAAGCACAATAATATTCACTATTCAAAGGACATTTGGTATTAGAGCCGAAGTATCGCAAGATTGTGACGGTTCACCATTGGGTCAGATTGAGGTTTCACTTTGTTCACCCGGTTCTGGAAATGCTGTTGTTGATTTGAGAGCTAGAATTACTAGCAGTGCAAACTCCGGAGATACGGCACTTTGGTGGAGAATTCAGAATCCTGCTACTTTACAAGAGAATTTGGACATTAGTACAATCTATGGTCAGTGGCAGTTTAGAATTGAAGATGAAAATAATGAAGCCGTCCCTCGTGTTTCATTAAGTCCTGGAGGTTTTATTGAAGTATTTATCACTGTTACACTCACTACTCAAGTTGAACAAGGAAATCATACAATTTATCTCCGAATAATTGAAGATACAGAAGAATCTGATCCAAGATATTTCGACCTACCAATAACATTTGAAATTGCTTCAGACATGCCTAACTTAGAGATCGTTCAAGTTACTCAAGATAGAAAATTACTCCCAGGGGAAGATTATTCTATTCAGATGAAAGTCAAAAATGAAGGAAATACTGAAATGACTATTCTATTGGATGCGGATGTAAGTGAACAAGGCTGGACCGCAGAAATCGAAGGTCCGTCAGGCTCAACATTTATTCAATTGGGTGCATATGAAGAACTGAGTTTCAATCTCAAGGTATTCGTTCCTTCCGATGCGAATAATGGTGATAAAGTTCCAGTTCTAGTTACTGCTATGCCATTAGCTTATGTTATAGATGGTACTTTAGATACTAGTCAGAGTTGGTCTGATGACTATACTGCTAAGAAGACAGTTATAATGACTGTAGACTTGGGGAATGTAATTGATATTGTAATAAATGAAATTAGTCATCCGCGTCCATTAACTATAATTGTCCTAGTTGTCGGATTTTTACTGATTATTGCAGGTTTCCAAAGTAGTATGAATCGCCGCAGATGGGCCAGTCACATGGCACTAATTGAGTCTATGAATCGAGATGATGAAGATGATGATGAAGACGACTATTCAGAACCTGAATCTGAAGAATTAACTCCGGCAATTGAACATTCTCCCGACTCTAATCGTTACGATGATGACGATATAGAACTTGTATGATTCTCTCGACTCGTCCGAACAACGCTCCATTCTTCTTAAGACCTCTATTAAGCGCCATCAACATTAGAGGTGACTAGTTTGCAGAGTGTTTCAGTAATTCCTGCTAATAGAGAACTACTTAGCAAACGTCGATCTGCATGTTTATTCACTTTGATTATGTTACTAGCTTCATATTCAGCTATTGAGTTTGGAAGTTGGGAAGCTCTAGCATCATCTGATGATGATGGTGATGGTTTAACTTATGGTTTAGAGTTCATTATTAATACTCAGCCACAAGATTGGGATAGTGACAATGACGGACTTCCCGATGGATGGGAATGGCAATATGGATTAGATCCATTATCTCCTACTGGAATCAATGGTTCTGTCGGCGATCCCGATGGTGACGCATATACAAATTTGAATGAATATCTTTACGGAATACCGGCGAATTGGGACGATCCTGCAACTGCGAATGTACTTGATCAAGGAGTATGGTGGAATGGAACAGTGCCTGTAAGGCAATGGGATGAAGAAAGTGCAATGCAGTTTATCCAAGGAACAGGTTCTGATGGCTTCGATGAAGACCCAGTGGGCAACATTTGTTTCAACACCTTTGATGATGATAAAGATGGATTAGTTGATAATTTCGATCCAGATAATGACGGTGATGCAGATTGTTCAAGCGACGACGATGATGGAGACGGCCTGATTGATGAAGATCCCGATGGCTGGGATACTGATGGAGATGGTATGCCAGATGGTTGGGAAGTTGCAAATAACTTAGATCCAACTTCTGCCTCTAATCTTGATGGTACTTACGGAGACCCTGATGGTGACGGACTAATCAATCTCTACGAATATGTCAATCCTACTTGGGGTACTAGAAATGGAAGCACCACTCCTCCCACTCAATATTTTAGACCCGGGCCGAATAATATGACTGCTACAGAATCACCTTGTAATCCTGTTTTGGGCCTAGGCCCTGGAGGATGTGCGATATTTACAGCAGAGGTTGATTCAATAACTCAAACAGATCCAAATAACAATGATACAGACGGAGATGGATTGAATGATTCTTATGAGGCTCTAATCCTTCTGACTGATCCTACAGCTGTTGATACCGATGGAGATGGTATTAGTGATGGTGTCGAAGTAAACGCTGCATATGGTGATCCTCCTCTAGCATCTGACCCTAGAAATAACAATACTGATGGTGACCAATTTGATGATGGCGAAGAAGATATCAATGGGAATGGGATTGTAGACTTAAATGAAACCGACCCTACTAGAATTGAGGACGTGGGCGATTTCGATAACGATGGTATTGATAATTGGGAAGAAAATTTAACATGCACTAGATGGGATATTGCAGATACTGATGGAGGAGGAGTAAATGATGGTGATGAACTTGCTATTGGGCACCAGACGGATCCATGTGTTAGTGAAATCATTATCGAGAAATCAATAATTAGCTGGGATGCTCCTTCATTATCTTTAGAACTTAATTCAACTGATAATTTAGATCCAGAACCTTCTGATTGGAGACAAGACTCATTCCCTATGGCATATTATGAGTTGACAAATGGTTCTACCATAGGATTCCGATATGGTTCTATTGATGGTAATGAGTTGAGAGATGTTGATGTGCCTCTGCCAGCAACAGCAATTTCTGTTTTATTCACCAATAATTCTTGGTGTTGGGATGCCTCACCAGCTCCTAGTGAACCACATTGTGATGACGACTATTTTGATACAGATGGCGACGGTTTAGCAGATTGGGAAGAACTTCTTGCAACGTGGGGCCAGCCTACTAATCCAAATCTAGTTGATACTGATGGCGATGGAGTAGATGATTTATCTGAGATTCTTAATCAAACAGATCCTAGTGAGCCTTGTAGTAATCTTCTCGATACAGATGAGGATGGTTTGAATAATTATTTTGAAAATACTACTGGTTGCGATTTAATATACGGTTTCGGTGGAAATGGAACTGTTGATACATACTTCACTTTGTGGGATGATGCAGACACAGATGATGGAGGAGTTACTGATGGGCAAGAATATCTTGACGGAACAAATCCTCAAAATAACTCTGAAGATGATTTGAATCCGATAGATACTGATGGTGATGGTATACCAGATACTATTGAACAGGCGATAGGACTAGATTGGTTGAATCCTGATACTGATGGTGGAGGGGTTCCAGATGGTGATGAATGCGGGCCTGACTTTTGGTCATTGGATTGTAATGGTTCTGTTAGTAATCCATGGGATCCAAGTGACGATATTAATCCTAATATGTTGATGTTTACTGCTGAAAATTCTACTAGTGTGGACTTGAATATTACAAATTATTGGCGGTGGCACACTTATGACTACTACACGGGTATTTCCTTTGGAGTGAATAGTAGTTTAGTGGGGGGTACTCCAATTATTTTCGACATAGGATCTATGCAGGGAGTTGCACATGAATCGTTTTGGATAGGGAATAGTACAAATGACTGGACAATAACATACTCCCCTGGTGCTGAGATTGGACCTGGCGGAGAATTAATTGTACCCTATAATACTGTTAATTGGACCTCGTGGAGCGATTCGGGAGCGATATTAAACTTCTCAAATTATACCAGAGACATCGGAGTCTCATTTTTATCAGTTGATCAAGTGTCTGTTAGTAGCCCTGATGTTTTCTTTGGCCCTCAAGTTAGAGAAAATACAACTGCATTCCTTGGAAGTAATTATGGTAAAGATTTGCCACAATCATATTTAGATAGGCAAAGTGAAGTTCCATTATCTATCACACAGGCAGTTCTAAGTGAATCTGGTGCATTTTCTGCATGGGAAAAAGTAGAAGCGATACAGAATTTCCTGATCAACGGCAATAATACTACTACATTCCTTAGGAACAATGACCCTGTAATTCCTAACTTCTTTTCAGAAACCGAAAGCGATCTAACTCATTACATCTTAAATAATACTCAAGAGGGGTCCTGTGAACAATTTGCCACTGTATTCACCGTAATGCTTCGTCATGCTGGTTTTGCATCGCGTAAAGTGACTGGTTTCTCAGGAGGTGATTGGAATGGAAAATCATATGAAGTGTATGGTAGCGATTTTACAACATGGGTAGAAGTCCAAATGCAGACAAATCAAAATCAAGGGAATGTTACTTTAGGATGGGTTCCATTTGAAGCCTGCCCCCCACAAAACCTCCTAGAAGTCGTAGATGAAGAGTGGGGGCCAAATACATTTGATCGTGATTTGTCAGGGGGAGATATATGGTTAAATGGGACTTTGAGATTCGTTGATAACTTGACCTTGGCAGAAAATGTTTCTCTGAACTTATATCTAGTTAAGGATAATGAGACTGATTTTGTCCCTGGTTCTGCGGCTAAGTCGGAACATCTTGTAGCTTCAGGATCTACTGATTTGAATGGGACATTTGCTTTATCTGGAAAACCTCTACTTCCTACAATTCCGGGATATGGTGCATTGGTATTACAAGTGTTTGAGAAAGCATATGTTGGTTCTCAGGGTATTTCATTTACATGGAGGATGAATATTACTGATGACGCTAATACTTCCTTTAGTTCACCTCCACCGATTGATCAACCAATGTTAGGTGTCGGTGTAAATTCAAGTATTACAGGTTACCTAAAACTCGAAAATCCGCCTTACCCTGATGTGTCTTTAATAGATAATCTCCAAGTAATTCTAAATTATACTACTTCAATAGACGGGCCAGTAAGTCAGATTTCAAATGTAGGTACTGGAGGGTATTATGAGTTCAACGTTATAATCTCAGAGTCTGAACCACTTGGTTTAATTAATGCTTCAATATCATTCCTAGGATGGCACCAAAATGATTTGAATAATGCGACTAATCCAAGTTATCATATTCGACCCCATACTGATAATTTCATGTTTAATATAACTCCTGCTCCAAATTTAACAGTTTCATTAGAAGGTTCTGATTTGAATAATACATTTTTGGATATCGATTCTTTAATTTTCCTTAATGGAACTGTTTTGAGTTTTGGAGATACTCCAGAGGCACTGAATGGAACTTTGTATTTACAGATGAGGCGTGCATCGGTTAGTGGACCTTATCAGACTTTGAAAACTTGGTATCTAAATGATTCAGACTGGACCACATCTCCAGGCCAGTTTAATGTCAGTTGGCTATTCTCCGCAGATAATGTATCAATTTCTTCCGGGCCTGTTGAGGTTAAAATTCAATTTGATGCCGAAGGTCTTTTTGCTAATGATCAGGTCAACTACTTGACAGAACATGGTATTCGAAGTAATATTACTTTCTTTTATGAACTAGTGCCACAATCAAGAGGGAATCAGGCATCTGTTGAGATAATCCTTACCGATCACACTAATACTTCTCTCAGTAGTTTCTCGGGTAGCTATAATTTAGATTTCAACGGAACCTCTGTTTGGAATATCTCAGATCCTGAAACACCTCGGATTACACCGGTTTGGGTTCCAGAAGCAACTGCCCCAGCTGGTGACTATACATGGGTATTAAATTTCTCAGGAAGTACTTGGCTCAATCCAGCCAGTATTATAGATGTCGTGAGAATTCAGGGTCAGTCTAATGCAATTGTGAACCTAGGTAGTGAATGGACACCTAGGGGGACTTCTAACTGGGTTTCTGGATTTGCTCAAGATAGGAATTTGGGTACTCCTGTAATAGGCAACAACTCGTCTGTTACAGTGCAATTGTTAGTGCCTTCTGATTTACCGCCTCTACCGGATGGTTCTCCAGCTCCCGATACTGTAATCAGACTTGGAGGAGGGTTCATTAATCCATTAAATGGTGAATATAATATTTCTTTCTTTATGCCTGGAGAGATTTCATCCGGCGTATATGAATTACGAGTCTTTTTGGATTATACGATAAACCCTCCAAGTGGTGGTGAATATTACAAAGTCTCGGATGCAGACTCTGTAGATGCCGGTATTCAGACAGAGATGGTTGTAGTATCTACTCCCCCCTCATTAATTGTAATTGCTGGAGAAACGATGATAATTAATGCAACAATTACAGACATAGCGGATGGCTCTCCACTAGTTGACATATCCGCTGATGTTATTTTCGATTCAGGAGGGCCTCTTGAACAAACTCTCCAGTCTGGTCTGACATTAAATGACGGTATAGTTTCTTTCAATCCTATTATTCCGGCGAATACTCCTCCAGGATTCTATAATGTATCCATAATAGCTCCTGATGATCTTCTAGATAACTTGACCGATTCTGGGGCCGGAAGATGGTTAGGGAATCAAAGCACTTCTAACTTAACAGTCCAAGTATCTAGTTCTATAAATCTAGATCCATTCCCTTCAGAAGTCACTGCTGGTTCTACATTCTCGATATCTGGGCAGGTATTGGATGCAGTAGATTCTAACAGGACTGTAGACGGACCAATGGCTGTAGAGGTATTTTTCCTAAATGATCTTAGTGAGACTCTAGTTGCTAATCATATCACATCCAACAATGGTAGTTTTAACATTACAGTACCTACTGATCCACTAGGAGATGGTGTTAGCAGCGGCATTAAGACAGTGGTTGTTAGTGTAGTCGAAGGAAGTACGCCATTTTATCTAACGGGTACTGGTAATGATACCATATTAGTTAGGGGAGTAACTACATTTATCGATAAGAATCCTATCATTAATACAGTTGCTGAAAGAGGTTCTAACGTCACTTTAACTGCCCGAATTGTAGAATCCAGTAATGGCGATCTACCATTACAGGGATTAGATGTTTCTGCTATATTCCATGATACTTGGCTTCCAGAGGTGAACTCTAGCTCTCAAGGATTGGTCAATTTTACATTCTTTATTCCTGATACTCATCCTTTAGGCCAAATAGATGCAATTTTCTACTTTAATGGTTCAAACACTCTCCATGGCACTCTAACTTTGATATCAACAATTACTGTACGTTCATCTACCTTGATTACTGTTGATAATATAACAGATAATCCTGCAGCTGGAGAAATATTCAATGTTAGTGGCACCTTAACATCTAGTAATGGGAGCGCTATAATAGATAGACAAGGCAATACTTTAGCTCCCAGTTTAATTTTCGAGATTGATGGCGAGGATGATACATTTACTGTAATGAGTAGTAATGTTGAGTTAGATGGTTCTTGGTCTGCAACTATCCGTCTAGATCTAACATTCCCCAGAGGGACTCATAATATTACTGCAACATTCACACCAAATGTGAATTATTATCAATCGAGTACAGGCACTGGTATTTTCGATAGTAGAGGGTACTCTCTTTTGACAATTGTCAGTCCACTTGATTTAGATCCCGATAGTCGTATAGTTAGAGGTGAGGAGATGAATATTTCTCTCTCATTAATTGACAATTCTGCTCTACCTGTCGGGGCAGCATTAATTTCGGTGATAATTGATGGCTTGATAGTATCAAATGTCACTACTGACTCTTTTGGTTTAGCCAATGCCTCGATATTTGTAGACTCAA
This sequence comes from uncultured Candidatus Poseidoniales archaeon, assembly GCA_964003245.1. Taxonomy (GTDB): domain Archaea; phylum Thermoplasmatota; class Poseidoniia; order Poseidoniales; family Thalassarchaeaceae; genus MGIIb-O2. Next base: position 5,135 of record CAXFIU010000011.1, on the reverse strand, counting down.
ATAGAGTGGCTGGACCTATGGAAATTAATGTAATATTTTCAGGAATTGAGGGCACTACTGGTCTAGTAGGGGATGAATCTGTAACTAGAGTAGTTGTTTTGGCACCGACAGTGATTGAGATTACGGATATCACTGGTTCTTCGATAGCAGGCGAATCAGTAACATTCCATGGTACTTTATTGGATGAACATGGACAATTATTAATCGAAGATGGAATTAACTCGGGAGGAGTTATTCATTTGTCAATTGATGGAGTCGATGTAGGTGCTATATACACCACTTTAAGCAATTCATCAACAGGTAATTGGACAATTACCTATGAAATACCATTGAATACTAACTTTGGAGCACATGAAGTAAAGGCAGATTTCTTTGGAGGATTTACTTGGGTTGACCCAATGGGTCAGGGGGACTCGTTGAATCCAGAATATTACCTCCCATCATTCTCGAGTTCAATTTTTAATGTAACTCAAACATCCCAAGTTGTTCTGACAACACCACCCGGTGAAATAGATCGTAATCAATTACTTGTTATTGAGGGTATGCTAACTGATGGCGCGGGACGTGCACTTCCAAATAGAGCCCTTTCAGTCTATATGAACGATCAACTATTAACTGGTTTAAATGTCGATTCAGCTGGAAATTTCAGTCTATTTATACCAGTCCCCTCTGATATGCCTTTGGGCCCTCGAATTGTAAAGATTATATTTGAAGGAGAAGAATTCATCCTTTCTTCTAACTCCTCATCAGTATTTATTGTGTATTCATCTACTGAAGTCTTTATCTCACAACCTAACCCTGTGGCGGTTGGAGATAATTTAGTTTTACAAGGCAATGTCAAAGATAATCTTCCTAATGGATATCTTTCTAATCATTCTCTAGAGGTGTTTATTGATGGAGTATTGATAGGCATTACTTCAAGTAATGAGGAAGGCGATTGGTCACTGAATTGGGTAGTTTCTGAATTCTTAGATGTAGGCGTTCACACAATTACTGTCAAAGCACCACAGCAAGGTTACTATCGTGAAGGAGTTGTTGAATCCAATCTAACTATAGCCTATCATTCAGGTATTACTCTACAAGTTGACTCAAGTATTGTTACAAGAGGAGGACAGTGGAACTTTACAGGAAGACTATATGATGCTGACTCTGATGGTCTTCCTGGACTAGATGGTCGAGAAATCATCATCTATTTGGATGGAGAAGAGATAGGAAGAACAAGTACTATCGGTAACGGATTCTATGAGTTCGAACACTTGTTGGGCTACTCAATAGATAGAGGGCAGCATGATATTTTAGTTGAGTTTACAGGAGAAACCTATTATCTCCCAGTGAGTTATAACATGTCTGTTTACGTTAGATCTGATATTGAAATTGAGATATTATGGGTTTCCGAGACAATCATTAGGAGTGACGTTGAACACCCAATTAAGATTGAAGGTAGAATTTTGGAAATAGGTGGTGGAGGTAATGTAATTGAAGACATGTTGGTGACTTTACATTGGCTATCTGATGGTCCGGAGAATGCTAATTTACAATGGGATGAAGCAACAGGGCATTTCAGAATTCAATCCAATGCTCACTACCCTATGCCTCCTGGACCTATTGATTTGATTGTTAAAGTTGAATCAGATAGTTCTAGATATCTTAATGGTGGTTCTGAAGATCTTTCTGTTGCAATAATGGTGCCTGTAAACTTCAAGTTTACACCTGAGAATATCAAACTGGATAAAGATGTAAGAATTATTAGAGGAACTGTAAATGTTACATCTACTGATTCATTAGATCCGGTTGCAAATATTTCAATGTCTGCGTCATTGATTAATTCTTCTTCCGGGCAAACACATTTCAGAGTGATAGAAATGACCGATGAAGATGGATTATTTACGTACGAATTCAAGTCAATTGAAGGTTTGCCTACTCTATGGGATCGAGATTTCTGGGGAGAATTAAGTATTAATTTCTATACGGATTCCTTATTCATTGATCCTTCCAATAGAACTTGGTTAGCTACTCAGCAAAATCAGGATCCTCATGTCACTATTGAGTATGAAGTAACTGAAGAATCATCTATTTTGCAGTCATTACTATATGGTTCTATAGTTTTGATTATATTAATAGGAATGTTAGGCAGTGGCCTGTATTATCAAAGAAGACGTAGTGCGGCAATAGATGAATTAGCAGGTATATTCAGTTATACTGCAGAACTTTTAGCGGCAGGAGATGAGTTTAGGGAAGCAATTTACAATTGTTATGAAAGTCTTTGTCAAATATTAATGCGTAGAGGATTCTTACGTAGGGACTTCGAAACAGTAAGGGAATTTGAGATAGCAATTAGGTCTGCATTACCAATTAGTGAGCAATCATTAGTTTCTCTGGATAGGATTTTCGAGGAGGCCCGATATTCAAGTCATGTTCTTGGAGAGGGGCATCGCCAGAATGCACAAATAGCCCTTAATTCAGTATTGCAAGAAATTGATCAATTACAAGATATTCCCGTTAGAGATGACTATGTCTCAATGGATGATGAAGAATTAACGAAATAAAATCTCGATAATTCCATTTCCACTTGTGATACTATTTATTTGACAATCATCCGGCATGACAAAGCTTCTGAAGATACCTCCATTAATATTTGATGATATGATTTGAACAATTTGGTTTTCATTTTCCATTCTACTTTGGATAATAATATCATCCGCTGAACGAATCTTTATCGGAAGAGAAATTCCCTTCCCATTAATTTCTCCTTCAAATTCATTTAATATATCATCTGTAGATAACAAATCCCTAACATTCATTTTTGCGGTTTCAATGTCGGAAGATATTTCTGAAAATATTTCTATGTGATTATCCCTAGCCTCTGATAAATGAGGAAGGTTTTTGATAAAATCTTGATGTAAGTTTTGTGCATTCGTATCCAAACCCTTTGCTGAGATTTGAAGATAAGGTTCAGCCATTAATTCTTGATTAAGAATTTTTATTTCATGCCTTTTCCATGTCCCTTCCATGGTCTTCCGAGACCACACTCTCGAATGAACCCGTCGTCTATTCTGTCTCTGTAGCAGGTTCAGGATTTCTCTTGAAGAAATTTTTTGTAAGTCTCCCAGTCCTATTATGATCTGGAGACTCAAGGATGTTTATATTAGTCGGCAGACAATTTCTGAATTGTCTCAACATTACTCTTTTCTCAAGTAATATCACGATTGCTCTGTCTGCGGATTTTCTTATCGGCCTCCCTAATGCCTGTAGTATGCTATTAATTGCTGGTTGAGTACTTGTATATCTCCACGCTTTATTATTTCCAAATCTTTCTACATAATATTCTTTCAAAGCATCTTGTCTAGCACTGGGAGGTGCTAGAGGCAGTCCAAGACAAATTACTGCATCTAGTATGTTATTTGGATAATCTACTCCTTCTGCTAGTTTTCCGCTTAGAACTCCTGCTAACAGTACTTGACGATGATTCCTTCTTTCATTTAGTAATTCATCTACTATGCCATTAACTCGACTTTTAGACATTCTTTTTTCTTCATCTATTATTCTAATATGTCCAGGTAACCAGTTCGCATCTCCTAAGACATCATCCATTAATGCATAACTTGGAGAGAAAAAAGCAATATGGCCGGGTGTGTTATTAATAACTGCAAGAATGTGTCTCCGAATCTTTTCTGTGTTGTCATGATTTCTTTCTGTATATTTTGTAGTCACATCTTTAGCAACCAATATGGGTCTGCGATCTGATAAAAATGGAGACTCATATTCGGTCATTATTATTTTCCTAGTTCTAGGAATCTCTAGAAGATCCGCATACATTTCGGGAGGAAATAGTGTCCCTGACATTAGTATAGCGCCATTAGTACCTGAAAAGATAGGTCCACTAACAACTCCTGGATCTAATAGAAAACTCCTGACTCTACCTTCTTCTCCAAGTAAGTCAAAAACTAATACTAAAGCTGTGCTATGTAAATATTCTAGAGTTATTGAAAGTAAATCTGCGAGCCTAGTGCATGCGGTGTCTTTTTCATCATCATCTCCACTATCTTCTTGTTCAACTTTAACTTTATTTAATTGATTTATTAATTTTTTTAAGATTAAAAATTTCCCTTTGTTTTTAGCATTCAATTCTTCGTTTAGTATAGAATCTATTTCTCCGATAAAGTCTGAAGTTGGAATTTTCATATCTTTCTTACCTGATTTTATCAAGTCACTTTCCTTTTTCTTATACCATTTTTTCATTTCTTTTTCTAATTTTTTCATTTGTCTTAGGGCCTCTCTAATATCTGATATCTCATAATTACCCTGTAATTCTGACAAATCAAGTTTTTTCATTGCTTGTTCTCTCGAACCTAGGTACTCTTCTATCTCAAATCGCGAATCGCGAAAGATTTTCATTATCGCTCTTCTTTCGAGTCCATTCCTAATTCTATCTGGTAAATTATGTGCCTCATCGACAATCAAAATAGTATTCTGTAAGTCTATCTTCATCGCCGATAATGAACTATCACTTACATTTTCGATGAAAACATGGTTATAATCACAAATTAAAATATCACAATCATTTACAGCTGATCTAGCAGCAGTCCAAGAACATATTTTCTTTTCTTTTCCATATTTTATTATTTCATCGACATGTTTCGGACTTTCTAGTATAATTTCTTTCAAATCATCTCTTCTTTTTTGTTTACTACCTTCGACTATATTCTCTTCACATGAACATTTACCAGTAATTCTATCTACATCTTCGCACATAGATTCTCTGCCAATAATATCAACTACTTTGACATCAGGCTTCACTTTATTTATTTTTGAATTTATTTTTTTTATGGTTTCAACAACAATCTTGTGTTGAGACTGCCTCCCAGTAAGGAATAAAATTTGTTTAGCCGAATTACTATTCCTAGCAACTTCTAGGGCCGCAGCTAATGAGGCTGCAGTTTTTCCAATTCCAGTAGGTGCAGCAGCAAAAAGAAATCCTTTTTCCTCTAGGGCAATTATTCCTTCTTTAATCATCTGCTCTTGAGCACTTCTCAGCTTCTCATGGGCCACAAAACTGCCAGTTCCGAAGTTGTCAGCGTGTACCATGAAAGCAAACCTGACAATAGAACGACCAAGAAGATTGTCTTTCTAAGGTG
>CAXFIU010000010.1:0-40133 GCA_964003245.1 uncultured Candidatus Poseidoniales archaeon | reverse complement strand
TTCCTGCTCCATCATGTTCTCCCTTAAATGATTTATATTCCTCTTCAGAAATATGGCCCCAGCCATATGCTCGCTCAATTCTCTTTCTTGCTGCTTCTGGATGAAATTGAATACCCCATGCAGGCATCGGTTTCCCTAAATCATCGTTCAACCTCACAGCGGTAACCATATTGTGAGAAGTCTTGCTAAGTAATGTGCAATTCTTAGGAACTGACATCACATGGTCTTGGTGACTAAATAATCCTGAAATACTTTCATTATTTTGCACATGTGTTGTTAGTAATACATCATTCTCTCCTTCTTTTGTAAGCTCAAGATTCCATATTCCACTGGAAAATGATTCTGCTCTTTCTATTTTTGATCCTAATGAATGACAAAGTAATTGATGACCAAAACAAATACCAAGAGTTGGAATTCCAGATTTTGCTGCTGCTCTAAACATAGTTTCAGTGGGGCTCATCCATCCTTCCCAGATACTTACGTTCCTTCTTGATCCCGAACAAACAACTGCATCTAATTTCAGTTTATCAATCCAATCTCTCATTTCTTCTTCGTTTTCATGCATCGGCATTAGAATCCTTTTGAAATTAATATTTTTTTCTCCCATTATAACTTCCTTTTCACTCCAGAACTCATATTCATAGTCCCAATGAGGAACATCTTCTTCCATGAGTTTTATTTCTGAATCTCTTTGGATTTTTTCTCCAGCATCAAATGATTGCATTTGAGGAGTAACTAGTAAAACTTCAACATCCGATAATGCTGCCAGTGGCTTGATTACTTCTTGATTACCACCGTGTCCAAATTCGGCTCTTTCTACTAGTAAATCGATAAGTAATACCCTTAATGAAGTACACATCAGGCAGTTGAAAGAGCCTCAGGTTCATTAGCCCTCGGCTGTTACGCTTACACAGAAGGTTGGCATGCGAATGGTCGATGAACAGTTAATTCTTGCATCTGTGGGGCCTGTTCAGGCAATATTGGATGCGCATGAAGGAGTTGTAAATGTCGTTGATACAACTGATGGAATAATCATGATATCTCTAGAAGGTGGTTGCACTGGTTGTAGTTCTACGCCGATGACGGCAATGCAAATTTATTATTCTCTAATGAAGTTAGAAGATGTAAATGATGTAGTTTTTGTTAATGGAGAATTACCTGCCTACATGAGGTCTTTTATTGATGAAAAACTTGGCATATAATAATTAGTCATCATTATTCTCTCGTTCTGCAGCTCTCATTTTCATTATTTGATGAGGATTTGTTTCTCCTTGCACGTCTTTTCCTTTAATATTGATCATTCCTGAAATTGCTACGATGACTGCAATTACTGCAAATGGCCTAGAAACATTAGTAGAACCCCACAGTTCTCCTCCGAGATAATGTAACAAAAATAGCATTATTGCGGAAATAATGCATAAAGAAGCAACAATCTTTTGTGTCAATACTTCTCCATTTTCAAAACGTGCCAATGTTCCTATGGCCATCCACAAAATAGTTGCTATACCGCACATAGTAATAGACGCAGTTTCTAGAATTGAGACCAATTCCATGACCACAGGATAGGGTCTCCATTTGTTTATGTTGGGGAGAATCAATCCGAATGTTAGATGGTATCATTCAAGACCTGTGGTCCCTTCATGAGGCCATGGTAAAGGTAGGGGGTTGGTCACTGCCAAAGTCTCGTAGGAATGAGCCACCGTATTTTAGCAAGACACAATTAGTCGATGTTTTGGAGCAAGTAGCAGTTCTATTGGAATTATCAGGTGCAAATGGATTCAAAGTACGTGCATACCAAAATGCTTCACGAGCTTTATCATCAATGGAAGAAGATTTATTTTTAATAATCTCAGAAGGTAAATTATTGCAAGTCAAAGGTATTGGAAAAGGAATTGGGGGTTTAATCACAGAATCAGTGTTACATGGTACCTGGGGAGATATGCAATCATTGTACGATAAAGTCCCTGCAGGATTAATTGAGATAGTCGGAATTCCAGGCCTAGGTCCTAAAAAAGTGAAGTCATTATATGATTCATTAGGAATTGAATCAATCGAGCAATTAAAGACAGCCTGTGAACTAGACCATATTTCATCTCTCCCTGGTTTCGGCGAGAAAAGTCAAAAGAAGATTTTTGACGGAATCGACCTTTTACGGCGCTATCAAGGACGAACTAGAATGGATGTTGGCTTGCTTTTCGGTCGTTCTTTAGAGGAAAAAATCTCTTTAATTGAGGGTGTTGAGAAAGCACAACTTGCAGGAAGTGCACGTCGGAGAAGAGAGACAATTGGTGATCTAGATATTGTTGTATCTTCATTATTAGAAAATCATCAGAAAGTGATCCAAGAAATTCTAGGCCTACCTGGTATAGCAGAAGTTAAGGGGTATGGTGACTCTAAAATTAGTCTGATTCTAGAACAAGAGATGTTATCCAATTCAATTGGTAATGGTGCTCTAGATGAAGGGCTCGCAGATACTCTAATGGAAAGAAATAGTGATGCTACAATTGATGCTCAGGTTAGAATAGTTGCCCCGGAAACTTTCCCATTTACTCTTGCATATTTTACTGGATCTAAGGAACACAATATTAGAATGAGACAAGAAGCAATTAATCGAGGACTTAGATTAAATGAGTTTGGATTATTTCCAGAATCTTTAGCAGGTTCGTCAATTGGCATGGAGGCTGCAAAACATACATTGTTATGCTCTGATGAATCAGAAATTTACAAAAATTTAGATATGCATTGGGTGCCTCCTGAGATGAGAGAAGATATGGGAGAAATTGAAGCAGCTTCGATATCTAAATCATTGCTCCCAGAACTGTTAATTCCTGAAGATATCAAAGGTGCTTTCCATAATCATACTGTTTATTCTGACGGGAGTAATACTCTCGAAGAAATGGCACAGGCTGCACAATCCTTGGGTTGGCAATATCTAGGTATTGCGGATCACTCTGAAACATTGAATATTGGAGGTAGATCAATTGGGATTTCTAGTGAAGTAGTTCCAAATCAGCGCAATGAAATAATTAAACTAAATCAAATATGGGCCGATGAGGGTGTAGATTTCAGATTATTTCACGGTTCTGAATGCGACATATTGGCAGATGGTAAATTAGACTATTCTGATAATACTAGAAATATATTTTCTCATGTTGTCGGAAGTATACATGCTTTGGGTAGTTGGAGAAATAGGGATGAAATTGAGAATACTGAAATGTTAATCCGAGCAATTGAAGACCCTACATTCACCATTCTAGGACATCCTACTGGAAGAATTCTGCAGGTTAGAGAAGGAATTCCTATAGATATGCATGCTATAATAAGAAGGATGGGTGAATTGAATATGGAAGGAAACCTCAAAGCTATTGAAATTAATGCTTCTCCTTATCGTCTTGATCTTGATTGGCGTCTGTGCAAATTTGCTAAAGAGCAAAAAGTTCCAATTTGTATTAACCCCGACGCTCATGATGTAAATGGACTGAATGATGTTTGGTATGGTGTACAAATTGCACGTAAAGGATGGCTCGAAAGGTCAGATATACTTAATACAAAGTCTGGTGCAGAAATAGAATCTCTATTCAATGTTTGATAATGTTCATCATCAAGAGTCTCTTGGATTATGATATGAGTTTAACAAGGGGGTTGATTTTTTCTTTAGTATCAATAATCCCTGCCATGATATTAGGTCTCGTATCTTACATAATCTTAGGTGGTGTTACAAGTGCTCCAGAAAGTTCAGATTTTATGTTTGGTCCATGTTATGGAGTTCCATTTTCTATAATTATTCTAGCATTCATTTACGGTTTTAGAGAACAACCGGAGTTGGAATAATGAAACGTTCTGAAAAGGCAAATAAAATTGGTAAAATTTTGGATGAATTATATCCTACTCAACCAATACCTCTTGATCATACAGATGCATATACATTACTTGTTGCAGTAATGTTATCTGCTCAGACTACCGATAAGAAAGTGAATGAAGTCACTCCAAATCTTTTCTCAAGAGCCGATAACCCTGAAAAAATGTCAAAATTAAATGTGAATGAAATCCATGAGATAATCCGTGAGATAGGATTGGCACCTACTAAGGCTAAGAATCTTAAGAAGATGGCTGAACAAATAATAGAAGGTGGTGGAGAAGTAATTCCTGATTGGGATTTTTTAGAATCATTGGCAGGAGTAGGGCATAAAACTGCTAGTGTAGTGATGTCACAGGCTTTCGGAATTCCCGCATTTGCAGTTGATACTCATATCCATCGATTAGCTTATAGATGGGGGTTATCAAATGGGAAAAATGTACAAACTACGGAGAAAGATTTGAAGAAAGTATTCCCTGAAGATACCTGGATTAGAAGACATTTACAAATCATTTTTTTCGGAAGAGAATACTGCCCCGCTAGAAATCACGATTTAAGTGAATGCTTGATTTGTGGCTGGGCTTCCTCAAAAAAGATGATTAAAGAAAGTAAGAATTAACTCTTTTCCCCAAACATCCCACCAATTGATAGGAAAAAAATACCTGCCAATAGGGATGGTAATTGTAAACTAGATAGCAATTCACTCCAATTTCTGCCATTTATTGAATGCTGCTAGTATACGAGCATTCATCATCTAATTACTTCTGCGAGTATTATGAGTAATGAACCTGTAACGCTAGAAGTAGGTCAAAAAGCACCTGATTTTGATGCTCAAATAACTAATGGAGATCAAATTAAACTTTCTGATATATTATCATCTAATCAGAAAGTAATACTTTATTTCTATCCAAAAGATAGTACTCCTGGATGCACAGTACAAGCTTGTGATTTTAGAGATAATTTTTCAAGACTTCAGAATGCTGGATACAAAGTAATTGGTGTATCTAAGGACTCTTCTAGTTCTCATCAGAAATTTATAGATAAACATGAGTTGCCGTTTGAATTGATTGTAGATTCAGAAATTGAACTTCATCAATTATATGGTGTTTGGAGAGAAAAAATGAACTATGGTAAAACGTATATGGGGGTATCTAGGTCAACATTTGTAATAGACACAGATGGTACTTTAATCTCTGTAGGTTATAACGTAAGAGCAAGTGGTCATGTAGATAGATTAGTGAAGGAACTAGGCTTAGAGTGATTTAGATGGATATTTCCCAAAGAAGAGAGATAGTTTCCCGTTTTCTTCGAAGGTGTGTAACATATGCAGATGCATCAATAGAAAGAAAAAAATCAAGAGGGGAAACATCTTCAGAAATTTCTAAATGGGAAATTTATAGGCAATTTACATCATTTTCAGCATCTGAAGTAGAATCCGGAGAATTGGATACATGGCTCGAAGATGGAGATTATCGGGATGACCCCAATGGATACCCCAGTCTATCTGAGAATAGAATAAGTCATAATTTAGAAGAGATGTCTCACGAAGAAAGAAGAAATTGGCTAGCATCTCTACTAATGCCAAGACCCATTTCATTAGTTGCTACAAAGAGTTCCAAAGGCATTCATAATATAGCACCAATGTCTTCGATAGGAGTAGTTTCTAATTCTCCTCCAATGGTTACAATTAGTCTTTCCAAGAATCGTGAAGGAAAAGAACGAGATACTCTAGTAAACCTTAGGAATCAGGGAATTGGATCTTCATGTATGATTTTTATTCTTCCTGCTACTCTTGAATCAGTAAAAAATGTTCAATTAACTTCCACAAAGACTCCAATTGATAAATCTGAATGGGATTTAATTGATGAAGAAATGATAATTGAAGATGATTTGTCAATTTTACCATCTGCCATGGTTGCTATGCGCTGTAAACTAATGGAAATACACCCCTTACCTGGAGACGCCTCAGCATCTTTAGCAATATTACAAATTGAATCAATCATAACTTCTGATGAGTTTTCCCTGTCAAGTGATATACAAAAACTAATGCAAATTGACTTTAATAAACTAGGCCCTAGTTCCAGTAAGGATGATTGGAACTTTGAAGTCAGCTATTAGTACAAATCTCATGATTCATGTTCTAATGCTTTCATTCCTAATCTATGCTTTTTTGTATCTACTCTCATCCCCAAACCTGGGATCATTAGTAGAGAATCATTTTGATTTAAAGAAAAAACAGGTATGTTATTGATTTCCCCCAAGCTCTCTACTCTTCTTTTACAAACATCTTTCTGAGTTGGCATATGTGATAGTGAAGTTAAATCAACCAGAATCATACTCCCTTTCCTTATCTCATTTTCCATTCCCTCTAGTTGTACTCTTTGATATTTATCTGGCTTTAGATAAACTACATTTTTTTGAGCCTGAGGAATCAATCTTTCCGTTCTTTCAGACCATAGAGGATCTCCTAAATCATGAAAATCTGCTCTAGAACTCGACCTAGGCCCTGGATTTGCTGAAGATTGATTTTTTGTTCTAGTATCATTTACTACATTCTTCTTAGGATCAGGCAAACCAAGTAGTTTGAACAGGTTAACCATGACCTATCCTATTCCTCTTCACCAATTAGTTCTTCTATCTCCGAGGCAGTTAAAACCTCATTTATGGCAAGATTCTTGTCTTCCAAGTCTATATTTTCAGAATCATTATCAGATATCGTGTCAATATTTTTATCTAAAACTAAGTCTTTATCTAATTGATCAGTCTTAGTATCAGGCTTATTTTGTTCTTTCTTGATTCTTTGTTTACTGATTTTTTGTTTTTTACTATCATCACTAAATGGATCGTATTCTGGATCATCAAATGCATCATCAATAGTTCCTTTAGAAGGAACCTTAAACTCATCATGTTCAATTTTATTTCTTTTCTTCAGTATAGTCGGTAACACTGCGATTGATAAAATTAGAACTGCGATTATTAGAATTCCTATTGGACTCAGAATGAAAGCCGTAACTGAGAATGGTTTTTCTTTGACCTGTATAGTAATTCTCATCGAGTCAGAGGAATCTCCATCATCCACAGTTAGCTGTACAACAATACTTCCAGCGTCATTAAATTCCCATTCTACTATTTTCCCTAATATGTCTTGGTCATTAGTTTTATCACCATCGCCATTACTATCTTTTGAAATATCCATGTCCCATGAATAGATCATATTTTCCATATCATTTAATGAGTCAGTAGTCCCATTCCCTGTCAATATAACCACATCTCCTGATGTTGGATTATATTCGCTAGTAGTCATTCCAGGATTTGGTTTCACATTTCTTACATCGATATTTATTTCTGCACTTGCTACTGCTCCATCATTATCAGTAACATGAAAGATTATTTTCTCAGGTGCTGTGTTAGAATCCGGCCATGAATATATCAAATTAAATGATTCAATATCACAATCGTCAATTTCCGAACCTTGATTATCTGAATTTACTAATGGATCTAAGTCGTAGCAGGGGACTAATGTTTGTAAATCATTTAGGGTATCATCTGCTATTATCGACATTTCTATATTTTGATCCTCCGCAACTGGAAGAGGCTGAGAAAATGGTCTGATGGTTGGCTCTACATTATTTACTCTAAATGGTACTGTCATCAAATCTGTACTTTCATCATCATTATCAAAAACCTGGAATGTGGCTATATGTTGCCCGTCAGTTTCGTATATAACCTCAATTTGACTTATCGCCGTATCTTGTTGTATGATCTCTAAATCCGGTTTTTCTTCAGCATCTGGTGCCCAAACATGCCTCAATGAAGTCATATCATTCTCTGAATCTTGAGCCCAGCCTCTAACTGTAAGTTGATCTCCTTCATTTACAGTGTAAAGTCCAAATGAGTTCGGGATGAGTCTGTTACCCTCGAATTTCACCTCCCATTCAGGGTTGTATGGTGCAATATTGGTAACTTGTATTGTATATTCTTCCGTTATTGTCGCCCCATCATCATCAGTAGCATCGACTTGGATTGTATATGGCCCTTCTTGATCTAAAGTCACTGTACATTTTATCCCTAATGTTGTACCTTGTTCACAAGGAGCATTCCAGACGATATCTACGGGAGCATTTGGTGTTTGTGTGTCTAAATCTATTCGATCTGTAATCTCAAATGTTATCGGAGAAAGAACCGGTATAGTTTCAGATTCTGCTTCTAGAATAATTTCAGGATTTCTATTTAGCACAGTAATATCGCTACTAACGGAATGAAAATCATTCTCTCCATCAGTCACTACCATGTTGACAGTGAAAATTCCATCATCATCCCAGACATATTCGTAAATACAGTCTTCTTCTTCAGATGAAACAATATTTCCCTCTAAATTCTCTAAAGAAAATGTACAGTAGAAATCTCCTCCATCTGGATCATAAGAATTTATTCCGCTAATTGATACTTCATCGAGAGTTAATATTTCTTCTACCATTGATAATATAGCAACTGGAGGTGAACCTATGAAAAGTATGAACTCTCCATCATTGTTTGTAGTATCTCCATCATCAATATTAATATTAAATGAAGTCACAGTATCGCCAAATGGTTGATTCGATGGTACTGCCCAAGAAACCTCTACCCTTGCTTCTTCAAGACTTGAAAGTGCAGGTATATTGGCATTCGTGAAAGTCCCATCAGGGCCCTCGATTTGAAGGACCGTTGGTGGAGATACTCTCAGCCCCCTATTAATCACAGGAATACTAAATGTGATTGAATCATCTCTTATTGCATTAAAACCAACATTTTCATCCAAAGTCAGTGTTAAGTTTTCTCGAGTTCTTTCTACAGAAACTCCATCTTGATTAACATATAAATCAATTTCATAAACATTTGGATCAATCGTTACAGTGCTTGCACCTGTATGAGGATTTGCGGAGTTAATCCATGCCAAGATTCCATGACTGCCAAGGTCATCTCCTGAGTCTGAATTATCTGCAGATGTCCCTGTATTGAAAGTAACATGAGCACTACCATTTGATGCAGTAGTAATAGTCTGAATATCTCCTTCTATCTCGTACCTGAATTGTAACTGCTCATTTGCTAAAGGATTGCCATTACTATTGCTAACATTAACCCAAGCTGATATTTCCATATCAATTGGAGACAAAGGGAACTCAACATCAATATTGATGACCTTTTGTCTACTTGTTGCTTGATAAGAAGAAAGGGAATGAACAGCCGTGAACCCTAAACTTTCAATTGTCTCCATTTTTACGTCACCTCTCACAGCAGGGCAGAACCATTTGTAACCAGTATCTTCTCCATCTGAATTTGTACTAGAGATATTGTAAGAAATCGCACAACTAGCATAACTAACTCCCGAGAATCCTTGACTTACTACTTCGTAGTTTGCAGTTCTCTGTGAAACTGTATCTTCAGGAATGTCTACATAATCACTAGATCCATCATAAGTTGTAGTCGCTGTATAATCTTGACTCCATGACTCTCCTACGGATAGTGGGAAATCATAACCCTCTAATGGTGGAGAATAACTTTGATCAACTTCTAAAGTTCCCACTGAGACATCAATACACCACCACAAAAAATCTCTACAGAAATTAATATCTATTGTTGCTTCTTGAGATACAGTTGCTAAATCTGAAGCCCTAATTATTGAAACTGTATCCATATTCACTTCTAAGTCACCAGGTTGACCATCTAAATTGATATTATTTGCTTCATAATAACCTTGAGATTGAACCTCGTAAACTAGGCTTGAACTATTATCAACTGTTGTAATATAAATATCTGTTACAGTGCTTTGAAGAGTTCCAGTCAATGTCTGTAGGTCAGTATTTACACCCGAATCTACGATAAAATCTACCATATCTAGATAGCCATTATAGTTCCATCTATCATTAATTTTCCATGCAGGAATATCTATTAAATTATTATTTCTTGATATTGATTCAATTTTCATATCATTATTTTCATCTAACTCTAAATGTTTTTCCGGTACGTAAATACCTGAAAATATGGAAATCAATAATAAAAATACTAACGAATAGGTCACTGTATCCCGAGAGCGCATAGCGCTCTCGCGCAGTTAGACATTCATCAATCTCGCGATTGATGATTCTCAATTTTCTTACAATAAATCAGCAAGTTCGTCTTGTATAAACTGTACTGCTTCAAGTATCTCATCTTTGTGTCTTGCACCAGTAATTACCATCTTTCCGCTACCGAAAATTAAGCAGACTACTTTAGGATAATCTAATCTGTAGATTAGTCCAGGGAACTGTTCTGGTTCATATTCAACCTTATCAAAAGGTAGGTGGAATGTTAGATTATTTAGATTTAATTTTCTTGGTAATGCTGCAAGAGGTTCTCCTTCTCTAATTCCTCTAATTCTTGAATCATTTGCCTCAACTTCTTCATCTGTTGCAGCTCTAATTCCTCCGCCCTCTAAATCAATCACACGTGTGTTGTTATCATCCATTCTAGCGGTTCCATAGTAATCTTCAGGGTAGAAAAGTGAGTATGTAGCTACCATATTCTGTACTTCTATTTCAACATCTTTCAAGTCCCATGTATCAATACCTGCTGCTCTTAAATCAGCAGTCATTCTTTCAATCCCTGTATGGATATTTTGTTCATTTTTTCCACCGGTGCAAACTGCTCTACCTGATCTAAACATTAGTATTGCAAGTTTTGGGTCTACTACTCTGTAAACAACTCCTGGGAATTGTTCTGGTTCATATTCACAATTCAATTGAATTGCGATATCTGGAAGATCTAGTTCTTCCGCGACTCTTGTTGATGCAACCACATTTACTACAGTTAGGCGTTCTTCGTCACTAAGCATACCGCTCGCACTTATGTTTACTTTATAAAGAATAGTTGTCAAGAAAACGAATTAATTTAC
Organism: uncultured Candidatus Poseidoniales archaeon; assembly: GCA_964003245.1. GTDB lineage: Archaea > Thermoplasmatota > Poseidoniia > Poseidoniales > Thalassarchaeaceae > MGIIb-O2. The sequence goes on along the minus strand of CAXFIU010000010.1, from coordinate 29,367 downwards.
TATTTATTACCCTGTTTTTTTGATAAAAACTCCGCTGGAACCGAATTTTGAGATTAATGGCCTACCTCCACATAATTCAATTTCTTGAGCAACTCTAGTGGGATTATCAGTCAGAGCAACCATGCAACCTCCCCCGCCTGCTCCAGTAAGTTTCGAACCAAATGAATGTGGCCTAGTAGCAGAAACCATTAGATCTAGTAATTCATTGCTCACTCCTAATTTTTTCAACCTTTCATGACAACTATTCATTGCCATCCCAACTGCCTCCAGATTTCCAACTTTCAATGCAGTAAGGCCGGCGATAGTAATATTCTCGATTGATTTCATTTCTCCATAAAGTTCAGGATTTTCTTTCAATCTTTCAGCAACACCTGAGACCATCTTGCCAGTAGGTGAAGATTTTCCTGTAAAACCTAAGACTAACCAGGATTGATTGATATTTTCATGTAATTCAGCACTATGAATTGACCAACTCCTTTTACCTTCAGGAGTCACAAGACTTGTATCAAAAACATGTTTTAGATTGTCCATTCTTTCGCCTGATACTACTACGCATCCTCCTAGTGAGCTTGCAGCAGAATCGGTTGGACTAGCTCTTCCTTCTTGAGTGGCTGCTTCCGCTGAATGACCTATTTTTGATAGTTTTATCAAATCTATTTCTTCATTAGGTTTAGTGAATTGATGGAGTGCAGCACCCATTGCATTCGAAAGTGCAGCACTTGAACCTAAACCTGCTCCAGAGAATAAATCAGATTGAACATTGATTCTCAAAGGGCTCCCTCCGTAATTGAAGAGATCTTTTATGATGTGTTGAATATGTGGATGCTTGTTAGAATCGAATTTTTCAAATCCATCAGTATTATATCTATTATTTATTTCCCAATCCTTAGATTCTTCAATTGTAATTTCAACTCCTGAATCTATGGAAACAGCAACAGCAGGGTGCCCATAAACAACCGCATGTTCTCCAAATAGGATACACTTGCCGGGTGCGAAGGCAGTTGACATAGTCGGTCGGTAGAGGGCATAGGAAATTAGTATTGGGTATGTTATATCAATCGGTTAATTGAAAGTATTGTTTCTCCTCGGAAGCATATTACTCAATCCCATGTGAGGGGGAGGACTTGTCATGAGACACCCATTAGAGATGCAATATGGTCCATTTGAGGGGTGGATAATTCTTCTTTTTATTGGCGGTTTATCGATTTCTTTCTTTATGTTTCAAGTTATTAAGGCAACTCGATTAGTAATGCTAGGTTCTCCAGATAATCGTTTCGATTCTTGGGGTTTAAGAATTAAAGAAATGCTAATTGGTTGGCTAGGTCAGAAGAAAGTTCTTCGTGATAAAGTTGCAGGGACAATGCACGTTCTGATGTTTTGGGGTTTCTTAATGTTAGGAAGTGATATGTTAGATCTTGTTAGCGCAAATTATTTTTCTGAAAATATTCTTCCATCAATATTCAAGGGTCCTTGGAATGGAATTGTAGAATTGGGTTATACCACAGCTTTGATAGGTGCTTCTGCAGCTTTAATTAGAAGAGTTATTTTCACTCCTGAGAAACTTAAAGGTAAGTCTCAATTAGAAGGAAACTTTATTCTTGTTTTAATTCTAACAATTACTTCTACATCATTTATTATTGAATCTCCAGAGAACCCTTCATCATTTTGGGAGCCAATAGGATTCTGGATATCCGATAGTCTGAACTTGAGTACTGAGATTATCGTAGCATCTTATTGGGCTCATATGGTGGCAATTTGCTGCTTTTTAGTTCTAATACCAGTATCTAAGCATATGCATTTAGTAATGGCTATTCCTAATGTTTTCTTCCATGATACCAATGCAATTGGGACAATGCGTCCATTAGCTGTAGATGACAGTGGTAAAGCAATTCCTCTGGAAGATCTAGACATAGATTCTTTCGGTGTTAGTACATTCGATCAATATACTTGGAGACAAATAATAGATGGCTGGTCATGTACATCATGTGCAAGGTGCCAAGATGTTTGTCCTGCCTATGAATCTGGTAAAGGGCTCAATCCTATGCAAGTAATTCATGATGTAAGAAATTATGCTAATGAACATGCACCTATTCTACTGAAAGGAGAAAACCCTGAGGAGACTATGTTAGCCAGAATAACTAGTGAGGCGGTTTGGGCTTGTACCACTTGTAATGCATGCGTTGACATTTGTCCACTTTACATAGAACATGTTCCTAAGTTAACTGATTTAAGAAGAAATGCAATGATGGAGACTATGGAGTATCCCGAGGAACTTAATGTAGCTATGGGTAACTTAGAGTCTGCTTCAAACCCTTATGGTTTTGGCCCTCATGAGAGAGCTGATTGGGCATCTGACTTAGACGTTAAAGTAGGGCAGCCAGCCGAATATATTTACTTCGTTGGTTGCGCTGCTAGTTTTGACGAAAGAAATCAAAAAGTAGCTCGAGCAACAATCTCCTTGATGAAAGAAGCGGGCCTAGATGTGGGTATTTTAGGTATGCAAGAAGGATGTTCAGGAGATCCTGCAAGAAGAGCAGGAAATGAATATCTTTTCCAAATGTTGGCCGAAACTAACATCATGACTTTTCAGGAATTAGGAGTCAAGAGAATTGTAGCATCTTGCCCTCATTGTTTCCATACTTTAGGTAAAGAATATTCGGATTATGGTGCAGACGAACTCGAAGTTTTTCATCATACTGAAATAATGGCCAAGTTACAAGAAGAAGGCAAACTTCCTGACTTCGATAAGGAAGGAAAGAGTATAACTTTCCACGACCCTTGTTATTTAGGCCGTATCGGAGATGTAATCGATGAACCTCGATCAGTTCTAGGTGGAGTTGATGTAGAAATTGAAAGACACGGAAAAGATTCATTCTGTTGTGGAGCAGGAGGCGCTCAAATGTGGATGGAGGAAGATTCCGACAAAAGAGTAAATAAGATTCGCGCCGAAGAAATAGCTGCTACTGGATGTGACACCGTGGCTATAGGTTGTCCATTTTGTTCTGTAATGGTAAAAGATGGTCTCGATACCGTTGGTTCCGAGATGGATGTAAAAGATGTTGCAGAACTGTTATGGGAGCAGATTGTGGCTAGGGACAAAGAAATCCATTCTGCTACAAGTTTGACTAATGATTGATAATTAAAATATTAAACCTAATCTCTTTCGTAGGAACATGAGCAATGAGTTTAGATTCCTTGGCCAAACAATACCAAACCTAGCAATAATTTCTGGTTCTATCCTGATTATTTGGGGTATCTTCGCATATCTATCTAGTACGACAGGTAGTTTTACTTCACTAATCCCTTCTTTTATCGGATTGCCATTACTAATTCTTGGTTTTCGTTCAAATAAAGACAAATCAAATAAACATCATTACATGCATGCTTCTATGATTATTGCTTTATTTTCGGTACTGGGTGGTCTAAGAATTTTAACAGCAGAAGACCCTACTGATCTTATGATAGCATCTCATTTGATTCTTATTGTGGTTGGTACAATCTTTATGGTGGGCGGCATATTGTCTTTCAGACATGCTAGAAAACTCAGAGAATCACTCGGTGAATAGAATGAGGCCTTTAATTGGCATAACTACCTCAGTAAATTTGAGAGATTACGAGACCCAAGATCAATCTGTTGTAATGATCCCTGAGAGTTATCCTAAGGCTGTTAAAGAAGCAGGAGGAATTCCGCTTCTAATTACTGAATGTGTTGATGCTAATGAATTATTGGATATTTTAGATGGGTTGATAATTTCTGGAGGTCGAGATATTAACCCTAGGCTTTATGGAGAAGAATTACACGAGAAAACTACCGATATTGATGATCAGCAAGATGAATGGGAAGTTTCTCTAATTCAGGGTGCTATAGATAGAGATATGCCTTTGCTATGTGTTTGTCGAGGTCATCAATTGCTTTGCGCTATTAGAGGAGGTAAATTATTCCAACATCTTCCTACTACTAAAGGATTCGAGAAACATGGGGAAACTGATGGAAAATGGTCTAATCATAAGATACAATTGACTTCTAACTCGTTAATTTATGATATATTGGGGCCCGAAGTAATCGGCAATTCTGGCCATCACCAAGGAGTATTTGATGCTGGAGATTTAGATGTAGTAGGTAGAACCGCTGATGGACTTATAGAGGCGGTTGAATTGGCCAGCTGCAGATTCCTTGTATCTACTCAATGGCATCCCGAAATGTGTGGGCAAAAAGAGATATTTGAAAGATTAATTGAAGTTTCTAGTGAATAAAACGGTTTGATTATTAATCTAGACGTACACCGATGATTGTTTGTCATCCCCACGTCCAATAATTGGAATTACTTGTCCTTCTAGGCCAACTAAATGGGCCAAATGGGAACTTGATGCAGTAGTTATACCAACAACATATCACAAAATGGTTGACAGATGCGGGGGCATTCCAATCTTGATTCCTCCAGGTTCCAGTGTAGAAATAATTGATAAGATAGATGGACTAATTATTTCTGGCGGCCCTGACATTAGTCCAGAAATTTATGGTCAAGAAAATGGTAAATTCACTAATGAAACGTATCCTGAACAAGATATCTCAGAAATTGCATTAATTAAATCTGCAATTGAAAAAGACCTTCCATTGCTCTGTATTTGTCGTGGTTTCCAGTTATTATGCGCTATCCATGACGGTGTTTTATATCAACATCTTCCCGAAACTAATGGTTTTGAAGACCATGGAGGCTGGGACGGGAACGTGACCGAACATGGAGTAAATATTGTTGAAGGTTCTAGATTAGAGAAAATAATGGGTAATAGAATCATTGCTAATTCTACTCATCATCAGGGTGTTAAAGACCCTGGTTCTCTCAAAATAACTGCATTGTCCAGCCATGATGGATTAATTGAGGCAGTCGAGATCGAGAAACTTACTTTTTGCATAGGTGTTCAATGGCACCCTGAAAGAATAGAACATGTTAGTTTGTATCAAGCCTTCATAGATTCAGCGCGAGGTTCATGACTGTAATGCCCCCACCATCATTTGATTGAATGACGCTGCGGCTGTATGATACCCGTTCTCGAGTTAAAAGAAAACTAGAGACTCTTGTGGATGGAGAAGTAGGAATTTATGTTTGTGGAATCACTCCATATTCACCGAGTCATATCGGTCATGCCCGCCAAGCAATTGCTTTCGATATTATAGTTAGATGGCTGAGAGATAGTGGATATAAGGTAAATCATATAACAAATTTTACAGATATTGATGACAAAATTATAGCCATAGCAAATGATGAAGAGGTAGATTTTCTAGAAGTAGCTAATAGAAATATAGAAGATTATTTTGAGGTAATGAATTTACTAAATGTTTTGCCTGCTGATGCTTACCCGAGGGTGACAGAAACTATACCTGAAATAATTTCTATGATTTCAAGATTGATTTCTAGTGGGCATGCATATGAATCCTCTGATGGTGTTTACTTTGAGATAAATAGTGCGCCTGAGAAATATGGTCAATTAACAGGCCAAACTCTAGAAATGGTCCAAGAAGGTGCAGGAGGGAGAGTTAATACTACAGGTTCTGGAAAAAAGAATCATCGAGATTTCGCATTATGGAAATCTGCTAAGGAGAATGAGCCTTATTGGGATAGTCCATGGGGTAAAGGTAGACCTGGATGGCATATTGAGTGCTCCGCAATGTCTCTAGAATATCTAGGAGAAAAATTCGATATCCATGGCGGTGGTTCAGATTTGATGTTTCCACATCATGAAGCAGAGATATTCCAATCGGAATGTTGTCTTAATCATGAACCAGTAGTGCAATATTGGATACATAATGGTATGATAAACGTAGATGGAGAAAAGATGAGCAAATCATTAGGGAATTTTTGGACGATTAGAGATGCTATTTCTAAGGTCAATCCTTTAGAATTAAGATATTGTTTAATCAATGCCCCTTACAGGCAACCGGTTGAGTTTAACGATGTAATGCTCGAAGATTCATCGAGCCATCATCAAAGACTAATCTCAGCTTATGGAGAGGGGCTTTCTCTTTGTGAAAAGAAATCATGGGAAAATTCAGATTTTTTGAAGTCTGCTAGCACTAATTTTTCTAATGGGATGAATGACGATTTCAATACTCGAATTGCAGTAGTCGAAGTACAATCTGTAGTCAAATATTTGAAAGAAAAAATTGATAATAATGATGTAGCAGAAATTTCTGCATCAGTTTCATGGTTGTCAGATTTTGCTGGTAAGATTTTGGGACTTCTTCCTGATGACGAATTTATTCTAGATGAAGTTAATCAGAATAATGCTGCCATGTCAGCTATTTCAGACTTAGTAAATGACTTATTGAATCAGAGAAAAGTTGCTCGTGATGAGAAAAATTGGGATCGAGCCGATGAAATTAGAAGTGAATTAAATTCCATGGGAGTAATTGTTGAAGACTCTCCTAGCGGCCCTATATGGAGACTTAGATAAATTATTTTTATCTTTTAGGTCTTGGATTCTATAGCGAAGGACCGATAAGTCATATCACTTGCGAAATAATGTGTCTATCCCATCCGTGATTGAAACTACATGTGTTGTTTTGATAGTTTTTACTACAGCAATGGCGGGATGTTTGGAAGCAGTCGAAACAGCAATGGAAACCCCTCCTGATTGGGATACAGGCTTAATTTATGTAGATGATCCGTTAAGTCATGAAGATTCTAGAGAGTTTATTACCAGAACAATTTTTGAGCAAGGATATGTAGAAGGTGAAGCTTTTTGGGCAGTATTTGGAAATGAAGAAGGAGGTAATTGTTGTGAACATTATCTGGCAGGAACCAAAGAAGGATGGATTGTTAATTTCGGAGGAGAGTACCCTACTTGGTCAGAAGACAGAGGGCATACTTGGCAAGAATATCAACCATCTATCTTTTCTCAACTTGGTTGCCTAGAACCTAAACCTACTGTCCCTGGTCAAGAAGGTCTTGGAGAAGGAAGTATAGTCCAAGCAACAAATGGTGATTTAATTTCTATGGGTTGGTTCCCATATCCTAGTACTAGTGGAGCTGATCAATTTTATGCATTCCTTTACGACTCTGAAGATGAAGAATGGACTTGGTGTTTCAATAGAACGCCTGAACCATTCTATGATAGATCTTGGCAAGTTGAAGTGATTGGTCCAATTAATGGAGGAGTCTATGGTAACGGAGAATATGCTAGTTTAGTAATTTCCAATTTTTGGCATCAAGTTCAGAATGTCGGTGGCCAGATATCTACTGATGGTTTGAACTATGATTATTTTCCATTCCCTGATAGAGATGGAAATTTAGACAGTATTGAAGTAAATCTTATTTCTTCTGATTTAGGAGTTGAGTGGGACTTTACCAAGCCACATAAGGAAATGAGGGCCTTTCCAGTTCCTTCTGGTGGTTTATATTTTCCAAATTATTTCGTTGATGGTACGGACGCATTCTTAGATACATCACTTAATTGGTGGTCTGCTACTAATCAAAATGGTTCCTCTTTACCTTCAGAGTATTGTGCATTTGATTCATCCAGTGCACTTCATTGCGTAGTTTCCGAATCAACAATGATAACTCATCTAATGTCTTTGGATGGTGGCGAAAGTTGGCAAAATTTCACTTATGACTTATCAGCTGATGCCAGTGCAATTGAAGAATGGGAGTTCCATTCTAGTGGAGTCCATGATCTATTTGTCTTGAGCGTTAGGTATCAAAGTTCTCTAGGCCCCGATGTTGATGTTGCCTATCATGTCCGTGATTTCTCTGAATCGCTATCGCCTGATCAATTTAGTTTCATAGGTCAGGGAGACTTAGATTCTACATCTGGTGCTGGTGCAGACATTAGGTTTGATTTTGCTAGTATGGGTATACTACCTGATGGTGGTTCTTTCATTGCCTACCATGACTCAACCGATCCAGACCCTTTATTCGCCGTTGAATTGCTTCTTCCAGCAGTAATGTATAATCTAAATTAGAACTAATTTATTTCCTTGACAGAGAAATTTACTTCTATTCCATCTACTTCGAAATATCCAATTCCTTCAGGAATATCTCCTTGATTAATGCCTGCATTCCCTGCTCTAGTTTCAATCTGGATATGTGACCAGTCATTATCGAATAACAGTTCATTTGGCTCAATCCATACATTAAGTTCGATTAATGCTTCAACATCAAGATTAATCTCTTTTCTTTTTGCTTGTACATGCCTAATTATATCTCTCGCTAGACCTTTTGATATCAGTTCTTCATTTAGTGACATATCTAAAACGAGCGACACATCGCCTATTTCTTCAATAGATATCGTTGCAGCAGCAAAATTTTCTTTCTCTACTCTCTTTATTTCGATATCTTCCATTGTTATATCATAACCCTCTAGGATACAAATCTCAGCTTCAATTTCAAGTAGGATATTATCTGGGTCTGCATTTTCTAGTAATTCTAATACGGCAGGTAAGTCCTGTCTACATTTTTTACCTAATGATTTACGGTTCGGAGCGATCTCAATCTTCTGGAATCTATCAAGGTCTTCTTCTGTAGTAAGAGATTCTACATTCAACTCTTCGGCCAATATTTCATGGAACTCAGAAATATCCGGTCCTCCTACAATCCAACCCGATTTACAAGGTAGTCTCTGTCTTCTGCCTGCCTCAACTCTCACTCTTCTTCCAGTTTCGGCTAGCTTCCTTACTAGAGCCATTTCTTGTTCAAGAACCCAGTTTTGAGGAGGTAATGTTCTCTCTACCAAATTAGAACCAACAGGCCAATCTGCAAGATGAACTGAATGCCCAGTTAGGTCTCTATGAATCTGATCAGGTATGAATGGAGAAACGGGTGCCATCAATCTACAGACTGTAAGCAATACCTCGTGCAAAGTATGTTGACAAGATCTTTTATCGTTACTTTGGTCTTCATTCCAGAGTCTTCTTCTAGATCTTCTTACATACCAATTTGATAAGTCATTGATTACAAAATTTTCTAGTTCTCTACCTGCTTTATGGAAATCCCAGGAAACAAAGTTCTCATGATAATTTTCAGCAACAGTTGTCATTCTTGAGAGAATCCATTTGTCCAAATAACTTCTTTCTTTTATGTTTACAAAACTGTCTTTATCTTCTGGATCAAAGTTATCTAAAGATGCATAATCTGAATAGAACCTATGTACATTCCATAGAGTAAGGAACATTTTAGCATAAGATTCACGAACTCCATTTGGATCAAAGTTTGTTGGAGTCCATGGTGCACTCTGTGTCATCATGTACCATCTGATAGAATCAGACCCTTCCTTGTTAAAATGGTCCCAAGGATTAACTACATTCCCTCTTGATTTACTCATCTTTTTACCATCTTTATCTAAAATATGCCCTAAAGACAGACATCTCTTGTAGGCTACATTATCAAAAACAGTAGTAGAAACAGCAAGTAATGAATAGAACCATCCTCTAGTTTGGTCTACAGCTTCGCAAATATAATCTACTGGGAAGACATTTTCAAATTTTTCTTTATTTTCAAATGGATAATGCCACTGTGCGAAAGATGCACAACCTGAATCAAACCAGCAATCCATTACATATGGTTCTCTTATCATCTCTCCTGAACAATTAGAATTACTACATTTTAATTTAATATCATCAACATAAGGCCGATGTAATTCAGGAGGTATTGGAGAGTCATCAGTCTTCATTGAGATCATTTCTTCTACACTGCCAATACAATGTTCGTTACCGCATTCATTGCAAATCCAAACTGGAATAGGAGTCCCCCAGTACCTTTCACGACTAATCGCCCAATCTTTGATATTGGAGAGCCATTCTCCCATCCTTTTCGTTCCAGTCCATTCAGGTGCCCATTCAACTTCTGAATTATGACGTATTATTTGCTCTTTTACCGCAGTCATTTTTACGAACCAACTATCCATTGCATAGTATAACAACGGATGGTCCGTTCTCCAACAATGTGGATAGTCGTGAGTGTATATGTGCTCTCGGTATAATTTCCCGCTCGAGTCTAATAGATCAATAATATCTGAGTCACATTCTTTGACATATCTTCCATCTAGTCTTTTATGTGTTCCTTTGATAAATTTACCATCCATTCCAACTGTGTGTTGTGCAGGAAAACCTTCTTTCATTCCGAGATTGTAATCGTCTTCCCCATACATTACGGCAGTATGAACAACTCCAGTGCCGTCACTTGTAGTGACAAAGTCGGCTCCAACTATTGTCCATGCATTAGAATCACTCCCATCGATTGCTCCGGGAAATAATGGCTCGTATGATTTTCCAATCAATTCAGAACCTGTAAATTCTTCTAAAATCTCCATTTGATGTCTCATGACATTTCCTAGAAGATCTTTAGCTAGAATTAACTCCTCTCCTAATTCTGCTCCTCCTCTTCCTTCCCAAGAGTTTGACGGTTCTGCAGTAACTCTGACTTTACAATATATGACCTCTGGGCCAACTGCCAGCCCTACATTTCCAGGTAGGGTCCATGGCGTTGTTGTCCAAGCTAAAATTGATGAATCTTGGTCTTTTATTCTAAATTTAATGAAAACTGCTGGCTCTGAAACTTCTTTGTATCCTTGAGCAACTTCGTGACTAGAATAACTTGTACCTGTTTGAGGGCAGTAAGGTAAAACTTTGTGTCCTCTAAAAAGAAGTCCCTTTTCGAACATTTTTTTCAAAGACCACCAGGCAGATTCAATGTAATTATCATGTAGAGTGACGTATGGATCATCCATATCTACCCAGAACCCCATCCTTTCAGTCATCTCTCTCCAAGCTTGTTCATAAGTCCAAACACTTTCTTTACATTTCTGATTAAAAGCTTCCATTCCAAATGCTTCTATTGCTTCATTAGACATCAAATCCAGTTGTTTTTGCACCTCAATCTCAACCGGTAAACCATGCGTATCCCATCCCGCCTTTCTTTCGACAATGTGCCCTTCCATTGTTTTCCACCTACATACCATATCTTTGTAAAGTCTGGAAATCACATGATGAATTCCTGGTTTGCCATTTGCAGTAGGGGGTCCTTCAAGGAATGTAAATGGTGAATCTTTAGCCCTTCTATTTTCAATCGACTGATTAAATGTGTTTTCTTCACCCCATAATCCAATTAAGGAAGTCTCAAGAGCCACTGGGTCTAGATTTCCAGCCGCCTTAGGTACGGTCATATCTGTGCCGACAGTAGATGCTTTCTTGAACGTGACTAATCCTGAAAAAGTATATTTGTCAATAACCACGACTTCAAAAGGCATAACCTTCTGCGTTTAATTAGATGTCAGAGTCGCTCACTTTGGATGTTGGGGGAATGACCTGTGAAGGTTGTTCAGATAGAGTAAGAAATGCCCTTGAAAGTATTTCTGGAGTTGATTCAGCAAAGGTTTCTCATGAGTCCGGTATCGCTACCATTGAACATCAAAATGTATCTAGAGAAATTATGGTTTCCAGTATTAAGCAAATAGGTTATACCGTGGATGGTCAAGGAGAAGATTTTCATTGGAAAGATAGTGGTGTCTGGAAACAATCTGCTCACAATACCAAATGGTGCTTAGTCGGATGTTCAATTGGTGAATTTGGAACGCTTGCCTATTACTCATATTCAGGAATAACTTCAGGACTTGAATTGTATTCAAATATTTGGTATTTTTATGCAATTTTGCCTTTAATCAATGGTTTGGCAACAAGCGTTATGCTGGAAACAGCGATACTGATGAGAGGGCAAATGGATTTTAGGAATGCATTATCTACGGCATTTGGGATGTCTTTTATTTCAATGCTAATGATGGAAATAGCAATGGAAATTACCGATTTACTATTTACAAAAGGCGAATTAGGTTTGATGCCTTTGGCCATTCCATTTATGTTACTGGTCGGATTTTTGACTCCCTGGCCTTACAATTATTGGCGATTGAAAAAATATGGGGCTTCTTGCCATTAGGGTGTGATGATTTTGTCGAATTGGGCCAATTTAGCAGATAATATTTCCGAATGGATTCTAGAATATGCTAAAAATAATAATATTTCTTGCTTAGTAGTGGGAGTATCAGGTGGAATTGATTCTGCTGTTACATCTACCCTATGTGCTAAAACCGGTTTAACAACTATAGTAGTAAATATGCCCATTAATCAAGAAAAATCTCAATACGATCTTTCAAATCAGCATATTGATTGGTTAGTCTCAAAATGGGATAATGTTGAAAGCCAAATTATTGATTTGTCTGAGACATATGATACCTTATACTCTAAATTAGCCGATTATGGTGTGACGGAATTATCAATGGCTAATACTAGAGCTAGAATTAGGATGTCCACTCTATACGCTTTAGCGGGTTCAAAAAATGGTATTGTTGTTGGAACTGGAAATAAGGTAGAAGATTTTGGAATTGGCTTTTTCACAAAGTATGGTGACGGCGGTGTCGATATCTCTCCTATAGCGGATCTTTACAAATCAGAAGTATATTCATTAGCGGAATCCTTACACATAATTCAATCTATTCAAGATGCTCCTCCAACGGATGGACTTTGGAATGATGGAAGAACTGACGAAGATCAGATAGGTGCTACATATGAGGAATTGGAGTGGGCGATGAATGAAATTGAAAACCCATTACCTGAGAAGATGCAGAACGAGAGGCTCGCAGAAGTAATGAGAATATATTTGAAATTTAATCGAATGAATTCCCATAAAATGAAGCCCATTCCTATTTTCAAGTTTAATCGCTAGATTAAAGAACAAATGATTTTGTCACTCCCATATGGAATCATCCATCGGATATGCTGATAGCGGCCATAAAATGGCAGTAGAGTTTGATAGAAAAATAATTATTTATTGGTGGATGACTACTAACCTAACGCTCCTTTCAACATTAGTTGGAATACCTGTGATGATATTCTGGCTACCATTTGGATGGATTATTCATCAAAAACAGTATGAACATATGTCGGCTGCTCTAACAGATCGTTCAGTAAATATGCGTATGGGATGGCTTTTCAAGAAACAGCAGAACATACCTCTAGACAAACTAACAGATGTTTCAATTCATGAGGGGCCAATACTCAATGCATTTGGTGTTGTTAGAATGCAATTTGAAACTGCAGGAGCTGCTCCATTCATTTTGACAGGAGTTAAAAATTCTGAAAAATTCCGAGATTTAGTATTGGAGCAGAGAGATTCTTTAGTCTCTAACCCAATTGTCAATAATTCGAATCTAGGTTCCGAGGATGTTTTTGTTGAAATTAGAGATTTATTGAAAAGTATTGATTCTAAACTTAGTGAATAATTACCAAGGAAATTTCACAGACCAAATTATTAGGTCATTTAGTATACATTGTATAGAAATCATAAATGCACCTAATATCATTAATTCTGAGGACGGAACTCCGTCAAGATATGCGCTATAAGCCAGTAATCCTAACATTATGTTTCCAATTGAAGTTAATACTAATGTTCCAATTACTATGATTGGAGTCCATGAATATTCGTTTGATAAATGGAATGATGTGCTTTCAAGCCACAAAGCTGAAGGTATCAAAAATAGAATATATGCAATTAGTAACCTTTCCATGCCAGCACCATCAGAATCTGACCAAGGCCACCTTAGATTTTCTAATTCTGATATTTCCATTTGGAACAAAGCAATCCACCAATAAATCAGGTATCCTAGGGCCGCAACAAACATAAATGGTACAATATATCTCTGCCATGAATCAGGAATTCCACCCCATAATTTCATCGGATCCGTTGATTTTGAAACACCATAAACATATGATAAGAGTACAATCAAACCACTAACAATTGTAAAAATTCGTAGCAAGTCTCTCGATACGTCCATGTTTATCGTAGAAGACAATCATTCATAATGAATTGTTCAGTTATATATTACAAAGTACCAATACTAAGGACTTCTCCGAAAGTTCATGGTTGAAACTTTAGAGGAACCAAAGTATCAATTAATTATTGATTATGAGGACTTTGAGATTCGACTCTACAGTGAAGTTATTCAAGCCCGGGTTTCGAGTGAAACCGGTCAAAATTTTACCCCCTCAAATAACTTTAGAATTATAGCTAGATATATTTTTGGAAATAATAAATCGAATGAAAAAATTGCTATGACTTCTCCGGTTGAAATGTGGGACAATAAATCAACTATGAATATGGCATTTACTATGCCCTCAGAATATAGTTTTACGAATCTACCAGAACCTAACGATTCTAAAGTTAAAATCATCCAAGTTCCTGAGAGATTAGTTGCAGTAAAGAGATTTTCTGGTTTCTATGGTTCTAAGAAAGTAAGCAAAATAGCTAGAAAATTGAATAAATTAGTAACCGGAAAAAATTTCAAACCTGATGGAAATTACATCCTAGCAGTTTATGATCCCCCTACTAGGTTACCATTTCTCAGAAGAAATGAAATTTTGATTCCAATTAAAGAAATAAGTTATTCAGAAGAAATAGGTTCAGAGGGGTTATTATGAGCATGCAGAGATGTGGCGAGCAAGAAGTCTTGACATCTATTGAAGATGGAGAAGATGTCAATTTAATTTTAATAAAAAGAGATTCTGAATCTCCACTAATTAGTAAGATATTGAACTATGCCGAAGAATTAGCGATTAAAGTTATTTATGGTTCAGAAAATGATTTATGGCGTATGTCAAGATCTAATTCAGATGGTGTTCCTGATGTTCTATGTTTAGTTGGTCGTAATCCAGAATCATCATTGAATGAGGTCTTATCTAAGGGTGGATTAATCTGGTTGCTTGCAGGTGCATCTTATCCTGTCAATATTGGATTTTGTATAAGGACTGCTGAAGTCTCAGGTGCCGATGCCGTAATTATCGATGCTGAATTGAATAATCAAGAAAGAAGCGCAGCAAAACGAGCATCAATGAAGGCTCACAGATTCTTACCTGTTTTTTGGACTTCAGGAATAGATTCGATATTAATGGCTAAGGAACATGGCTTCAGAATAATTTCAGTAGAAGATGTTGGTGATTCTGCTCCATGGGATATTGATATGACTGGCAATATTGTTTTAGTTGTAGGAGGGGAAAGAAATGGTATCTCTGAAAAAATTTTAGAGTTGTCAGATGAAATTATTAGAATCCCAATGTCTGGTTTTGTCCCCTCGTTTAATTTACAGGCTCCATTAAGTTATGTTGCTATAGAAGCTCAGAGGCAGAGAAGGTGATTATTTTCTTGATTTTACCTTTATGATTTATTGAGTCTCTGTACTGCCCAATGATTATGAATGTGCCAAGCGAGTTAATTTCGATGCTCGATGGCGAACATGGTACGACCAAACAGAAAGCAGCTAGACTCGTCATAGATCTTGCATCTAGTGCGGGAGCAAATGACTTCGTACGTTGTGAGCATTCTCATGTATCTGGAGTAAGTGTAATCACTGGCGGACATGGACTTCGTCGTTTTCTTTCAGATTTGGCAGGAGATGATAGAGGCATTGTTTCAATACCCACAACTCTCAATTCAGCCGGCTGTGATAGAGAAAAAATGGAAGAGATGGAAATAGATTATCCTGACTTTTTGAAATATCAATTTGAAATAATTGATGCTTATAATAATCTTGGAATTGATGCAACCTTATCTTGCACACCTTATGACCGAGGAATCGACTTAGCAGAAGGGATCGGTTCTTGGGCTGAATCCAATGCAGTTTGTTTCTCTAATTCCTATACTTCTTTGATTACAAATAGAGAATCTGGGTTATCGGCATTAGCAACAGCATTGACCGGCTGGGCTCCTCTTTGGGGACTTCATATTGAAAAGAATCGGATTCCGAATATTCATGTCAAAGTAGAATGTTCAATGGAGAATATTTCGGATTGGAGCGTTTTAGGCGACTGGATTGGGAAGCAAATAAGGCCTGAATGGAGGATGCCATGGGGTATGATGCCTCACATTTCTGGACTTCCTCAATATGCAAGTTTTGAAATGAGAAAAGCGTTAACAGCAGCAGCAGCAAATTATGGCTGTCCAATGCTTTGGGCAGATGGCCATACTGTAAAACCACCAATTATTGATAATTATGAAGGAGAATTAGTATTTACAGAAAATGATTTACAACTCCGTTATCGTGAATTATCTCCGAAAGGCATTGTAGATCTCGTAGTAATTGGTTGCCCACAAGCCAGTGTAGGAGAAGTCAGGACCACAGCATCTTATGTCCGTTCTAAGATGGAAAACGGCGAAACAATTCCTGATAAGCGCCTTTGGATATTTACTAGCGGTCATAATTACGATATTCTAGAGTCAGACGGAACCATAGACTTGCTAGAAGAAGCGGGTGCATTAATATTGAAAGATACATGTCCAGAAGTAACACCGTATAACAGAAATAAGTTTAATCATATTCTGACCAATTCTCTCAAAGCCGAACATTATTTAACTTCTGGATTGAATAAAATGCCAACTAGTGTTTCAACAATCTCCGAATGTGTAAATCATGCATTTAATCCTAATTTAATTAACAGTCCAAGACCTACTTTAGAATCCATTAAAGTCAAACCAATGTTTTCCAATAAGACTCACAAAAATGGTGCATTGGAAATAAATGGCAGGAGCCTCCCCAGTCAAAAAGAATGGTCTATAGAAGGCCAAGCTCTAGTAACTGATGTCCCTATAACTTATCTTGGGTACGTAAATAGAGATACAGGAGTTATCGAAGAAAGAGGTCATCCATTGGATGGAATAGCAATAGAAGATACTATTTTGATATATCCAAAAGGCTCTGGTTCAACTGTGGCTCCGTTTGTATTAATGGGATTGATATACACTGGTAAAGGTCCTAAGGCAATAGTAAATTGTGATGTTTGCCCACTAACTTTACCCGCAGCTTCCTTGCTAAATGTCCCTTATGCTCACGGATTTGAACAGAATCCTACACTGGAAGTAAATACTGGCGACCAAGTCTCAATAAGACTTAATGATGGAGTTGTTAGTCTTTCAGTTATATCTCGTGTAAGCGAGGATTGATGACTGATAGTTGTTCCAGTCATGTTGTGAATACACGACCCAATCCTGTACCTTGTCGCCCTCAAGATAGAGGGAAGTTCGAAATTTTGCAAAAAGATGGTTCAGCTAGAATTGGACGTTTGCATACGGATCATGGTATGCTTAACACTCCTATGTTACTTCCTGTTGTGAATCCGAATATTAGAACTATTGAGCCTAGAGAAATGTGGGAAAAATATAGAGTTGATGGATTAATTACGAATTCCTATGTGATTTGGAAACATGATGACTTGAGTGAATCCGCCTTAAAAAATGGGATACATCAACTCATCGATTTCCCAGGAGTCATAGTAACCGATTCAGGAACTTTTCAATCATATGTTTATGGCGATGTAGAAGTTGGTGTAGAGGAGATCATCAAGTTCCAAAGAGATATTGGAGTAGATATTGGCACCATGCTAGATGTTTTCGGAAGACCAGAAATGAGCCGAGAAGAAATAGAATCCGCTGTAGAAGTTACTGCTAATAGGGCCTCAATTTCATTAGACTTAGCTGGAGATGATTTACTCTTAAACGGGCCAATTCAAGGAGGTCTCCATGAAGATTTAAGAGCATTAGCGGGGCAATTAATGGGCGAAGTTAATGGCATTAATGGGGGATTTACTATTCATCCAATAGGTGGAATTGTTCCTTTAATGGAAAATCAGCGATATAAGGATTTATTTCGAATACTTCTTTCTGCCAAATCTACCCTCCCTCCTGATAGGCCAATTCATCTGTTTGGATGCGGCCACCCATTACTATTCCCAATGTCAATAGCATTAGGAGTTGATATTTTTGATTCTGCTGCTTACGCTCTTTTTGCTCGAGGAAATCGTTTACTGACACCTACTGGAACCGTTCGTTTGGATGAAATTACTGAATGGCCATGTAATTCTTCTGAATTGTTTAAGTGGACTCCTGAGGAGGTTAGATCATTGGATAGTAAAGAACGTGAAAAAGTTCTAGCCAGACATAACTTAGAAGTAACTCAATCAGAATTAGCACGCTGCCGAGAATCAATTAGAAACGGTAAAATCTGGCAGCTAGCAGAAGAAAGAAGTCATTCTTCGGCACAATTAAGAGAGGCATTTCTTTGGGTTCTCGATCAATTAGAAGAACCTGATGATGGGCCAGTTGGTGTTTCATCATTAAGGATGATTTCATCTACTAATCCTGTTAGAAAGGGAGGGGAAAATCTAGTGGATGATATTGATGATAGGCCGCACATTCTTCACTTTAAATCTCTACTTGCATTAAGATGGAGGGCACCAGGTTCTTGGTGGGATGGTTCTCTAAATGATCCTAAAAGAATAGTCATAATTGAAGGAGCTAGTCCTCCTTGGAGAGATAGTTCACTACATTCTGTAGTTTCTTTACTAGAGGAAATTCCTGAGTCAATAATACTTATTTCTACTCCAATAGGGCTAATACCTTACAGCTTAGAAGATGTTTCTCCCTGGTCTCACATTGATGGTTCTGACGATATATGGGATTCTCCACTTGATGAACATGAGATTTTTGATGAATTAATTGAATTAGATTTATCAGAAATACCATTTATTAGAATCACACCAGGTCCTATTTCTGAAAATGAACATAGAAAAATAGAGGAAATTTATAACTGGATTGATAGATGTTCCATAGTTGATAAACTATCAGTTCTAAACGGCTTATCTCCTTCTTTAGGTTGTAAATTAACAGTTGGGATGACTACTCGCAAGTCGAAAACAAGAAGGATGGTAAATGTTTATTCAGATAATTTACACATTATTTCTCCTAGATTAAATGATGGTGGAATTTCTCTAACTCTAAATGGTGCTCAAATGATTAACGATTTATCTCCTGGGAAACCAATTCATTTTGGAGTAGAGTATGAAGGTGATGAATTAGATCATCCAGGTATTGCTAAGGTTATGATAGTAGATGATGCTATTCCATTTGTCGGCCAAGGTAAGAATGTCATGCAAGGTTATGTGCTTGGCGCTGATCCGCATTTAATTCCCGGTCAACCATGTCTAGTTGTAGATTCGAATGGAGAATTAGTAGCTCATGGCATCCCTATGACTACCGCAAGAGAAATGGCATTTCTGACAAAAGGAATTGCAGTAAGAGTACGAGATGGAGCATTAAAAAATAAGAAAAATTAATCAGGTCTTGTAGGGGATTAATTCAAGAACGTGAATTATAACGAAGTTATGACACTCGCAGTGCGAAGGCGATTTTATGACTGATATTTCTTCTAATAATTTGGTCATTGAAACTGTAGACTTAGTAAAGATGTACGGTCCTCATGTTGCTTTAGAAGGACTTAATCTTAAATTAGAATCAGGTGCTATTGGAATTCTAGGACCTAATGGTGCTGGTAAATCTACCTTTTTCAAATGTATTTTAGGTCTTATCACAACTACATCAGGACAGGGCAAGGTTCTAGGTTATGATATTAGGACTCAGGGTGATATCATTCGCTCTAGGATAGGATATATGCCTGAATATGACTCATTAGATCCTGAATTGACGGCTCTTGATCAAGTTCGATATTCTGGAGAATTAATTGGTATGAACCCTGCACATGCTACACAAAGAGCTCATGAAGTATTGGAATATGTGGGCCTTAAAGATCAGAGATATAGAAAAATAGGTACATTTAGTACCGGAATGAAACAAGCTGCGAAATTGGCTTGTGCTTTAATTCACGATCCTGAAATATTGATATGCGATGAACCAACCAATGGGCTAGATCAACGTTCAAGAGAATTCATGTTACAAACACTAAGAAATACCGTGCAGCAAGGAAATAGGACTGTATTAATGAGCGGACATGTAATGGATGATATACAGGAAGTTTGCGACAGTATTGTAATGATGTACAAGGGGAAAATAGTAGTTCATAGCCGAATAGAGGAGTTGGCAAGGCAAGTTGACGAAGAGATAGAAATTTCTGTATGGGGTGGTTCTTCTAGGATGCAAGAATCCTTGGAATCTCGGGGTCTATCTGTTCGTCGTTTAGGTAGAATTATTAGAATCAAAGTCGAATCAGAAGATACTATTCCTATTATCTTAGAATGTGCTGTTGAGAGTGGAGTGCAAGTCCGTAAGATGGGTGAATACGAACCTGACTTAGAAGATATTTTCCTATTAATCATGGATAAGTTAGGTGCTGAAGTGAAGACAACCTCTGATTTGATGACTTCTGAACACACCGGAGGTGCAACCAATGCCTGAGGATTTGATAGACTTAGATGGCGGTCAAACTCGAATGGAAGCAGCTTATGGTTCAGATGATGGCGATGAAGATCTTTTTGCTATTACTGCCAAGAGAGAGGCATCAGTAGGCGAAATTTTCGAACAAAATTATCGACCATGGGATGGAGATTTTGGGCCACGTTGGGTAAGAAATTATGCAATCTTTAGACATCATGTATTTGGCTTATTTAGTTCGAAGGGGCATCGAAATTATAATCCATTTATACGACTCACAATTTTAGTAATTTTCATTGGTGCGATCTCTCCTATTGCGATGCTCTTTTTCTCGTCTTTGTTTGGAACCGGTCCAGATGGTTTCATCGATAAAATGTGGGGTGTTAATAGGAGTAATCTTTGGGGTCAAGTATTGGGTTATTTCCCTAGGAACCTATGTTATTGGCCACTTTTAACGGCACTCGTTGTAGGCGGGATGATTTCTGATGATAGAAGAAATGGAACTAGCGCTATATATTTCTCCCGACCAGTTACTAGAGTAGATTATACAATGATGAAATATCTCAGTGTGGCTGTGGTTTTAGGATTTGTAATTGTTTTCTCATATATGTCATACTATACTTTAGCCATAGTTTTCAAAGGCGAAGGTTGGGGATTTTTAATTGATACTTTACCTATGTTTTTAGCCGGTCTATTATGTAGTATACTATTGGTAATCACGTACACTTCCATAGGCCTTGCATTGTCTAGCATAAGTCAAAGTCGTTTCTTCTCTGCTATTGCCTTTTTGAGCATAATATATGGGACAAAATTAGTTGCTTTATTGATTGATCTTCAGTTTGAAACATCGATATTATACATCTTAAGTCCATATGATTGTCTTGCTCATTTTGGACAGTGGATGTTGGGATTAGAGCTAAATTATTCTCACTCCTTGTCATTATCTGTTGTGTCTTTAATTTTAATGAATCTAGTATCAATTTTAGTATTAGTTTCTAGAGTTAGTTCGCTGGAGGTTACAAGAGAATGAGTAATGACGAAACAGTTCCCTCTGTAATAGTTGAAAATGTATCTAAGTGGTACGGTCAGGTAATTGGAGTTAATGATGTGTCTCTAGCTATTGAAGGAGGGGTTACAGGAATATTAGGGCCTAATGGAGCAGGAAAATCAACTTTATTTAAGTTATTAATGGGTAGAATTAAACCTAGCCAAGGCAGTGTTAAATTATTCGGGATAGATCCTTGGCAAGACACCTCTCCTTATCGAAGAATAGGTTATGTTAGTGAATCAGAGAGACTTTATGATTGGATGACAGGTCAAGATTTTGTATCCACTCTTGCTAGATTACATGGGATGACTCGCAATGAAGCTGAATCTAGAGCGGAACATGTTTTAGATTTCGTTGGTCTTTACGATGTACGTCATAAAGAAATTGGCAAATATAGTAAGGGGATGAGGCAGAGAGTCAAGATTGCACACGCCCTAGTCCATGACCCTGATTTAATAATTCTAGACGAACCACTACATGGGTGTGACCCCATTGCAAGAACTAGTATTATGAATGTGATAAAAGAACTTGGGAACCGAGGTAAAACAGTTTTAGTTTCTAGTCATATACTAGAAGAGATTGAACGAATTACTGAACAAATAGTAATACTACATAATGGTAGATTGTTGGCTTTAGGGAATATTTATGCTATCAGAGATTTATTGGATAAACATCCACATAGAATTATGATTACAACCGAAGAACCTCGAAAATTAGCAAATGCATTTATCGGCGAAGAACCTATTTACGGTGTGAGGTTTCCAGAAGAAGGTAAGTTAGAGATACAAACTAATGATTTATCTGCTGCTCATTCAGTTTTACCGAGAGTCATTGTTGATTCGGAAGTAAAAGTATCACGAATTGACAATCCGGATGATAATTTAGAGTCATTATTAGAATATTTAATTGGAGGCTAATACAATGGACAAACTAGACGAACAAGGTAGAGGCCTCTCAACTACTGTTTGGACTCAACTTGATAGGAAGGCTGGAGCAATTACTGAACTAACTATTAGGCAGCTTCGTAATCGAATCTCGACTTGGGTTGTTTTGGGAGTAGGTGTGCTTTTAATTTCGCTCTTAATTATTTTCTATATTGATTCAATTAGGGATGAATTCGAACCTTATGATAATGATGGTGATAGTGAAGATTGGGATAATGATGGATACCCATTGGGGCAGGAAAGAATCTATGGAACAAGTGACTATGATGAATCAAATTTCCCTGGTTCTAGTGAGTATATTTATCAAGGAGACATAGATTATAATGATCAACCTAGAAATCATTATGGAAATCATACTTGGATAGATGCTTGGGGTTATTTTACTCCCACATGGATTGATACAGATACAAGTAATCCTTTTTCTGGTTTTTCCACAGATTATAGATGGATTGATTGGAATCTGGAACCAATCATTTGTGAAGATTCGAGTATGTCTGATGATCCTTTTGAAGCATATGACTGGGGTTTGTTAAGTAGAAATTATTGTCTCTACGAAAATGGAACCTATGTTATGTTTGGAGCGATTTTTATTGGTGAAGGCGATTTCTTTGTTGAACCAGGATGGGATGCACAATGGGGCTATCTTACAGAGCCGTTTTTTGTTGAAAAGCATCCTAAGTCAATGTATATTGATGAAGATGATATTGATTGGGATGGTACAACGATTTCTAGTTCTCAAGGATTCGATGATGATGGCGACTGCCTCAAGGAGGAATATCTAGTTGAAAGCAGTCCTGATGATAGTAATAGGAATGGAATAGTATGTGATGTCCAGTGGACATATGATCCGTATGGGAATCTTATTAGTATCCGAGCAGATTCTAATGTGGATGAAGATCCTGATGATTCTAAACATATTGGTGAATCAAGCCATAGGACGTTCATAATTGGAACCGGAAAAATAGCCTTCGTGATGATACTAGGTCTATTCTTACCTCTATTTCTAGCATTAGGATTAGTAAGAGATGAATCCGAGAATGGGACTTTACATTATCTTCTTTCCAAACCAATCCATCGAGGCGAATTTATTCTCTATCGATTATTGGGTTATCTGGCGGTTGTTGTATCTTATACTGTAATTTTAACTTTCATTATTGCATTTATTACTTCAATTATCGGACCGGGCGATTCAATAATTCGACTCTCTGATTATCCCGTATGGCTCGGAATCTCACTTTCTACAATACTAGTTTTGACAGCATATGGGTCAGTTTTCAATACTGTTGGCTTAATTCTACCTCGATATGGAGTTTATCTTTGTATTTTATTTGGAGTATGGGAATTTTTAATGGGACTTTTCACTATCACTATTCCCAGTTCTGATATCACTATGCTATCTATCTCTCATTGGGCCATACAAATTATTGATGCTACTGTAATGATTGCTTGGAGCGATACTGCACTAATGCAGCAACAAGCTAACGCATTTGGTTTGGAAACTGGAATATCATTTTTCTGGCATCCACCTGTTCATACTTTGGGTACTGGGAATCCTTTCATTGCGTTGATAATTAGCGTGGTTTTCATACTAGTTTTTAGCATAGGAATGATTTTGATAGGACAACTAATTTTTAGAAATAAGGAAATAATGTGATTACTGTGAAAGATGAATTAACTAGATTTTCTGGTGATTATTCATCATTATGGCGCTTAGATATCATGCCTTCTTTACCACGTCTTTCATGGTGGTGGTGGTGGGTAATATTATTCATCCCTGACCCTGATAATCCATCACGTTCAAGACAACTTATGGTTCTATGGTCTTCTAAAGAAACACCGGCAATACGTGTTAATAATCATTGGTGGAAACCTGGCTCGAGAATGAGGGTTGATGAACATGGAGGGCACGTAGTCCCTGGAATGGTATGTTCGTGGTGGTATGATGGTAAAGAAATGCATGAACCTCTAATTATGAAGGAATGTAAAATGGTATCTATAGATGACAAACATCCATTATGGCCATCAGAAGGTCTAGGGGAAGGTTCTGGAGCAGTTATCCCTCTAGTTGATGATGATTTATCACTTGGCCTGACTGAAGGAAATAAGAAATTTTGGCTTAATCTAACCAGTGATGAAGGTGCTCAGAAAAATGGTGCCCCTAAGTCAATTAAGGCAGAGCTTACACCTTGGTGGGGGCCACCAAGTAAATTGACGTACAAAAATAATGTCTTCTTCTCTAATATGGGTTACGATATACTAAGAATTCAGGGTACAAAAGCCTCCATAATAATTGATGGTGAAGATTTTGAAGGTACAGGATATTTCCAGAAAGTTAGTGTTCAGGCACCAACTGTGCCTTGGTTCTGGGGTATGTTACATTTTGATGATGGTTCTTATCTCGATTGGTTTATGCCCCATATTTCATTTTCTTGTTTAAACTTGGACGATAAACCTTGGAAATTGAGAGATATCTTTAGGAAAAAAATGAGTGGCTCAGGAATCTTTCATGACTCTAATAGAGATGCCACTGAGGAATTCAAAAATTGTGAGGTAGAACTAATAGATTCAGAAGATGAGGACGAGATATTAGTCGATAATGATGGCAATAGATTACCAAAATTTAGGGTACGTCTTTGGAATGAGAAGACAAAAATTTCTTTGGAAGTTAGAGCAGCCTCTAGAGCGAAATGGACCTTCGATCAACCAACTCGTGCAGGAATGGTTAGCCACCTTACATACAATGAATACCCTCTCGAATTATTAAGAATTTCAATTTTAGATGAGCAAGGTCTTCGAACAAAGAAAGATTATTCTTGGATACATGGTAATGCCGAGCATTCTTGGGGATTATTACATTAAGAGGTGTTTTGATTGAACGAAATTATATCAGATTCAAGAGATTCGATTAATGAAGATTTAGCGAGAAAAAAGTTCTCTTTAGTAGGTGTTGATGAGACGCCTATATGGATGGGTTCTCCCACATTTCTTTCATATTATCCACGGTATGTTCTTGCTGCAATAATTTTCCTCACACATTTCATCTTCTATCGTGTGGCTGTGACAGTATATGCTGAAGGAAAGGAGGGTATTTTCTACACCCTTTTACGAATCATAGATCAGTTATTTGACTTGATTGACGTCTTTGCCTTCATTATTGTGATGTTGTTGATTGCAAGAATTAATCATTTTCTCAATATCTCTACATCGAATTTTAAGACGACTCTTTTCTTGTTAATTATTGGGCTAGTTCCTTCAATTTGGTATATGACAAATGTAATTGATTGGATTTTATTGCTTCTAGGGAAAGAAGGTCTAAATATTCCCGAGTGGTTTGATACTTGGTTTTTAGCATTAGGAATAATAAACACCATAATTTTCCTAATTTATACGCTTATTTCTCAATTCTCTTATTCGTATCTAATTACAGAAAAGAATATTTTCATAAAGAGAAAAATCTTATTTATTTATAATTCAATTACAATATTTAGTCTAGATGAATTGGCCAATCTCAAAACTCAAACATCGTATTTCGGTAAAATAATGGGTTATGGCAATATATTGCCAATTTCTAAGAAAGATTTAGAAATACAACCAAAAGTAAAAATTGAAAGAGTGGGCTTTCAAAAGGTAATTCATATAATCAAGTTATTTATTTCATATAAGAGAGTGAAAAAAGAGTTACATACCACTCCTTCCGAGTGTCTTTTTGGGATTAGAAAGCCTATGGTAGTATACGAATTGGCAAATGAATTAATGGATGAAAATAATGCTGAAATAGAAATTTAAGTTTCCGCATTGTTATTAATGAAAAGGTACCGAGAGAACATTAGAGGGATTCACATGTCCGAAGAAGATATCATCACAATAGCTGCACAACACATCACCAAAGGAGACTTCATGGGGGCCATGGAAATATTTGAGAATCATGTTAATGACAATCCTAAAGACCCTGCTGGATATCATGGTTGGGCAGAAGCAGCAATGTTTGAGATACAAGAAAATGGAAATTTTGATGAAAAAGGAAATGACAGAATAAATGAGGGTAAAGTCCAATCTTATCTCAAAAAGGCGGCTGGTTTAGAGCCAGAAAATGCCGAGTACCAGGCTGCACTTGCAAATGCCCTTATTGAGTTCGATCGCGTTCCTATGGCTATTCGAGAATTCAAAAAACTGATTGAGCTTGGTAAGAAAATAGAAGATGTTGATGTATCATTCCATCTTTATGAAGCTGCTAAACAATTAATCGATTCTATTGATGTTAAGGTTGGTTATGATCGAAGCGAGCAGTTTGCAAGGCAATTTATTCCCGTTGCAATAGAATTTGCCATCCTAGGATTAGGATTTTCTTCTGTGGAAGAAGCAATGGAATATCTTTCTGAGGATTAATTGGGGGTTTTCCGATTGACTAGCGGCCGTATAATGGTCGCATTTGGCTATCACGGTAGTCATTTTCATGGGTCTCAGATTCAACCAGATGTCCCTACAGTACAAAAGGCGATAGAAAACGCGTTAAGAAAAGTTAGTTGGTGGACTGATGGATGTTTAGAAATGTCAAGCCGTACTGATGCCGGAGTTAGTGTTAGGATGAACCTCGCTTGTATTGATATACCAATTACGGTTTGGAATGATGTAGAGAAAAAAACTATTCTTAAAGTTCTGAATAATCGATTCCCTGAGGGTTTATGTGCATGGAATTTAGTCAAAGTTAATTCCGATGTGAGAAGTCGAGCCGCAAAAAAACGGACATATCTTTATCGAACAGAATTAATTGAAGAATGGTCAACAGGAATTAATGAGGATTTATTCATTAATGCCTGTAATTTGATTATTGGCACACATAATTTCACAAATTTTTGCAAACTAGAAGAAGATAAGAACCCAATTCGTACTATTGATTTTTGTAAACCTTGGTATTCTTCCGATGGAAGAATTATAGGGATATGTCTTAGTTCTGAGGCATTTTTATGGAACCAAGTCAGAAGACTTGCGGCAGCAATTACTGGTGTCGCTACTGGGAGAATTAATTTCGATACGTTTCAATCAGCATTAGAAAATCCTGATTCTTCAGTTGACTTAGGAAGGGCTCCATCTAATGGCCTAATACTTTGGTCTATTGAACATCAATGTTCAGAAAGAATGGGTTTGGATTGTGAACCCGATACTGCTGGTTTTTCAGCACCTCCCGAAAAAAGACATCGATTCAAGAGATGGTTGTCTATGGCAAAGTTAGAGATGGGAATGATAATTGAAAGAGACTGGGAGAATTCACTCAATCTAGTTTAATTTCTAATATGTCCCCATCTTTACATGGCATAGATTCTCTTAGAAAAGATCCTGAAATTACTTCAGCAGTCTGGGTATGTCTTGTTAAGTCTGGAATTAATATTGCACATTCTATCCATTTTTCTTTATCTGCTGATATTTTCCCAAGAAATGCTGTAGCACCTCCAAAGGATTTTCCATCTCTCTCGAAACCTTTGATTCTGAATGGCTTAGCCTTTTTTGTAACTTCTCCTTCCTCAAGGCCCGATAATATTCTTAAATTTTGATAGTCATTTATGCTTTCACTATCCATGTCGAGATTCAAAGTCCCAGGCCAAGCACTAACTTCGAGAACTTTCTTGAATTGTTCTTGATAATGAGGTTGAGCCATGAATACATGTGCCCTTCCAAGACCACTGGTCACTTTGCCCGATAGGTGCATGATTGCTCGTCTTATTGTTTATTCAAGAGGGTTACCACTAGAGTATACTATAATTTCAGTACATCTCCAATTTCAGAAACTCTCCAGCCATTCTCTTCGACAAGTTTTCTTTGTTTTGATCCTATATCATTAACTGGATTTGAATGATTCAAATGTAAAAAAGAAATTCTAGGATCATTTTCCATTCTTTTACCAAGAAGTTTCAAACTATCTTGTATTGTAGGATGAGGTATTTCCGATATATTTCTTCCAGGTAATTCTTCCATACTCCAAAATGTCCCATCAATTAATGCTTCATTAATATCGAACATTTTCAAAAATTCTCTAATATTTTCTTTCGAATAATATTCTAATGTTTCTTCCCATGAATCTTGATCGGGCATAAAGAGAATATTTCTTTTATTTCCTTTGATAATTATTGCAGCAGTATCTCCTAATTCACTTCTATGAGGTATTGAGATAAATTGTAAGGAAAAACCACATCCTTGCATTGGTTCAAATAATTGATTAAAATTCTTTGCATGGGTTCTAATATTATTTTCTTCAATCATTAATTTTATATCGCTTCTTTCATCAAAAATATTTTTATTTTTATGACTGAGAAAAACATCCACTTCTTTTGATGCCATAACCGGTTTTCCAAATTGCCCAATACCTTCCACATGTCCTAGATGTAGATGTGTAATAGATACTGTTTCAGGAATAAATAATTCATTTCCATTAGTTGACCAAATCATTAATTGTTCAGATAGATTTTTTGTAACTTCTATGATATGTTTAGATCCATCAGTCCCTATAATTCCTAGAGATACTGGATATTTTCTTAGTCTCAAATCTTTGTGAGCTTCATTACACCTTTCACATGAGCAGCCTGCTTGTGGTATTCCGCCATCTTGAGCAGTTCCCAATATTGTTACACTAACTCCTGACACCATCAAGATATCCGTATGGGTCTCAATCTTTAACTCGTCGATTTACTAAATTCGTAATCATTCCATAGAAGCACCAATGAACTACACCCTCTTGGCAAGTTCATGGCTGCAGACACATCATGGATGTCGTTGCGTTATAGTGAGATAAGAAATCAAGGTTTAGATTGGAATCCACCCACTTTGGAGACCTCAAATGATGCAAGGTGTATTATTGATGGTAAAGAGACAATTATGCTTTCAGCAAACAATTATCTTAATCTTACAAATCACCCAAAAGTCATGGATGCTATGATATCTGCAACACGTAAGTATGGAGCAGGTAGTGGTTCTGTTAGAGCAATAGCTGGTACCATGGATATTCACCTCGAAGCCGAGAAAAAAGTTGCAGAATTTAAGAAAGTAGAATCATCTTTAATTTATTCTGCAGGTTATACTGTTAATGTGGGATTAATACCAACTTTAGTTAGAGGTTCTGAAGATATAATAATTAGCGACGAATTAAATCATGGTTCAATAATTGATGGTGTAAGGCTTACAAAAGCAC
>CAXFIU010000009.1:0-41886 GCA_964003245.1 uncultured Candidatus Poseidoniales archaeon | reverse complement strand
CTACATCTCTATCAATAACCATTGCAGGTTGACGGTTGACTAAAGAACTGAAAGGGACTGTTTCAGCAAATATCCAATATTCATAGATATCCGAAGCCTCACTTTCTTGGAATGTAACAAATACACCATCTCCATCATCTGATGGACGATCGGTTAACTGAGGAGGATTAATCCTAGGAGGAGGGAATACGTCCCCACTATTGTCTGAAGGAATAACTAGAACCATATAATTCTGCATATCGGAGAGGAATACATTACCATGAATATCATGAGTTGTGATAGTTACATATAGAGGTATTTCAGGTATTATTGACGAAGAAGATGATTGAGAAATGGTATCCCCATAATGTGCCTTCTCTACTGTCATTTGAAGTTGGAAAGCTCCTCCGATTTGCTGCTGATTCAATGTTATAAGTCCACAAGAAAGAGGTGATTCAGAACAAACATCCCAAGACTCAGTTAGATCTTCTTGATAGAAATCAGAAACCCAGATTGTATAGAAAGAGAAATCGGTAGCCAGAGACCTATTCCAAATTATATCAATAGCAGTTCCATCATCTTCGGGATGATCGAATGCTGCTAGACCCTCTACTCTTTCTGGAGGTATGCCTACTCCGCCATTATTTGATTGGGGAGTTGCTTCAACAACTAATACATCACTCAAATCTTGGTTGCCCCAGTCATCAGAAGCAACCACTCCTATCCAGTAAGTAGTGTCGTCTAAGAATGGAGAATCTCCGAATGAGGAAATGATTGTAGAGTTAGAGGAACAATTTGAGACATATGACGATACTGGCCAACCATCTACATTGGTAGGTGGTTGCCAACTAGTAGCAGGTAAGGCAAATATAGTATAGAATGTACAATCATCTTCTTCATTTGGAATCCAAGAAACTTGTATTTGCCCCCCTTCATCATCCGGAACATCGATGGCCGTAGTTCCTTCAATTGGCATCGGTGGAATGCCATCATCAAGACCACCAGCAGTTACAATCGGCCCGACTATTGTAGCATTGAGAGGATCGGATTGTCCACTTTCATCTACACAAACTGCAGCAAACCAATATGTAGAGCCGGGGTTCAACTGTAGAACAGTATTATTGCCAGAGATTGCTGAAATATCGTAATTATTTGTTAATGCTAGAGCGTTTGTAATCTCTTGTTCAACCGCCCAAAGTCTAGTTTTATCTGGATCCATCTCAGTACATGCCGACCATTCCGCATAAATTGTTCCAGCAGTTCCACCTGAAATTGGATTTGCAGTTAGCCATTCGGGAGGAGAAGGAACTTCATCAATCGGAGTTGCATTGAAAGGCCATGACATTGGCTCTCCGACTGAACCGTCTGCATATTCTGTAACAATTGCTGCTCGATACTTGTGCCCATCCACCAATGTTGACATTACACCATTATGATCCGCTTCAGTAATTGTCGCTGATGTTTGAGACCAGAAAGGAATATGCATGTAACCTGCAAAATTATCTAAATCTTGTTTACTAGGCTCCCAGTTAGGCATATTTGTGGAATCCCAAATGTAAACTCTGTATCCATACCATGCTGCATCTTCAGATGGTAACCAAGTAGTTTCAAGAACACCCCCGCCATCATTTTCACGATTATTCAATGAAGTCAATATAGTAGGGACCTCGATTCTTTCCCAGTCATATGTCATTCTAACACTAATTGTGCCATTCATTGGAGATTGCATTTGTACATGTAGTTGGACAGAATTAGAACCGGGTCCTACATTAGATATTGCATTTTGGAATCCTGCCTCAATAGCAGGATTTCTTCCGGCCAAATCCCATGAGCCACTATAATTCAATGAAACAGAGCGAGCCCAAACATTAGATGAAGAAATTGGACTTGTAATAGTCATAGCCCCATTGTACATAGGTAAAATACCAGGAAGAGAATTGGAATCATTTGGAATTGATAGAGGTTCGGAAGAATTAACCAAAACTGTAGACATTCCAGGATGAGTTGTTGAAGTTATCTCCCACTGTCTACCTCCGAAAACTGAAAACATTGGTTCTGCTCTTCTTTGATATTCTCGCGGCTGTTCAATCAAGCTACCTTTCCAAACATGAAGGCCGTCTTCAGCAGCAACAAACAAAGAATCTGATTCAATGAATGCATTATTGAATCCAGACGCAGAAGTTGAAGCAATAACAGAGTGAGAATTATCTACATCTAGTAGATTGATTCCTCCAGACCCTATTAGAACTAGATAATTACCATTAGAGACCATTTTCACTGGAGGCCATGAAAGAAGATTGGAGGGATTTGTACCGGCTTCCATTTGTCCCATTGTGCCATTCCAGTGGACTACTGGGGCAATATCTGTAGCAACATGAACGCCCCAAGAATCAGCGGCTAAATTTAGAACATTATTGCTCGGTATCATATCTATCAGGTATGTGCCATTTTGAGAATCGGTATCGATATCCCAAGCAGCTACGCCAGGTCTTGTTGCACCCTGTCCGTTGTGAGAAATGAATAAAGATGCGTTATGATGTTGAATAATTGAAGAATTGCCTATTGTAACTTCTCTAGTCACAGAGTCTGCGAATAAGATCCCAGAAACTCGATCTCCAATTAGACC
Organism: uncultured Candidatus Poseidoniales archaeon; assembly: GCA_964003245.1. Classification (GTDB taxonomy): domain Archaea; phylum Thermoplasmatota; class Poseidoniia; order Poseidoniales; family Thalassarchaeaceae; genus MGIIb-O2. Next base: position 39,281 of record CAXFIU010000009.1, on the reverse strand, counting down.
ATCAGAATAATCTATGGTATTCTGAATGGAATAAGTGCCGGCTTCAAGGACTGTTAATCCCGCTAATCCTCCTGCTAAGATTGTACCATTCCCTTGGATTGGGCTATCTAGCAACATTAAATGTTCAACCACCGGAGATGGGAGGCCATTGTAAGAAGTAATTGGTGAATCCCAACCATCTTTTGTGAGATTATACATGCCAATACCCCCACTAGTTGCGATTAATACATGATTGTCTACCTCGAGGAAATCTCGAACAATATTACTAGGAAGACCTGCGATTAAACTTCCTTGGCCCCAATTTTCAGTATTGGTATTGAAGGCTTGATAGCCTGCAGAAGTCCCAGATTCACCCATTAATCCTACATACATAGTCCCATCATCTTCTATGAACATTCCATCCATTTGTGAATGAAGAGCTGATGACGTAGGAGTTAATATTCGCTGGATTAAATCAATTTTATACAAACCATTACCGGCTGTAGTCACCCACAATTTATTTCCATCTAAAGAAATATCGTTGATTATGTCGCCATCAAATGAATAACCATATTGCCATCTAACAGTTCCATTAACAAGCTCTCCTTGCAAGACAGATGATGCATAATATGAATTCCAGCCGAGGCTTGATGTTGCCCAGACATTTGTTTCATTGGAAATAATATTTAGTATCTTACCACTTGTCAATCCAGTTAATTCATCGAAACCACTTTCTATCAAACCTGTTGAATCTAACCTATCTACTCTATTCACCCCTGAGGTTTGTCCAGAGCGCCCTATAGCGTAGATAGGGGTGCTAGAGGAAGGAGCCCTAACAATTGAGCAACCATCCATCCCAGGGCTGAGTATCTGACCATTAACAGTAGATATTCCTGAAGTAATAATCCTAGATATACCTCCAGTAGTATCAAATTGATGTGCGGTCAGTAATACGTTTCCATCATGCAACATCCCTCCGGGGAAAATTCTGTCTTCTGAAATTCCATCTGCAGAATTTGTTAGAGTCGCTAAATATTGTTCAGTATTGTAGTTGTACCTGTCAATGCCCACGCCTTCTTCATCGAATCCAACGTATAGTATTCGATTAGTTTCATCGCAGGCAAGCGCTCTTGGGTCATTATCGGCTAATCCTCCAGAAGTGATTAGGGAAGTAATCCACTCATCAGTAATACCATCAGAATCATGATCTGCCATATCATAACGTGCAATACCACCCTGATTTCCCCACCAGTTAACAGCTCCAACGGCTATGTGAACAATATTATCACAAACTTCGATATCAGCAGTGTATCCTCCTGGAATTCCAGCACTGCCCAAATTCCATGTTGTCCAGTTACCTGAAGAACCATTTTTACGGTTTATTTCTGAATTGGTATTCCAACCGCCGCTACTGTAGCTTCCCGCCCATAAATCATCTCCAACAACTACCATAGTATACACCTCATCATTTGCATCGGATGGTAATCCATCGTTAACAACCCAAGGATCTAGCCATGTTTCATTATCAGGTTCCCAACGTAAAATACCATCCATACTGGCGAATAAATAATCATCTTGATATTCTACTATGCCTCTGATTGGTCCAGAAATATCTGTCCATTCATCAAGTAATGTCATTGTTTGAGCAGAAAAACGACGAAGAATGTTATCACCATATGCAATCCATAACTCACAAGATGAAACATTAATTGGGAAACATTCTCCAAGGAATTGAGCATTAACTCTCTCAACACTACCAATAGTATCCAGAGGAGTTTCCCAAGTCTCATTAGTGACATTCCAACGAGCAATAGTTCCATCTCCATCGTTCCAATATTGAGTGGGTCTGATTCCAATCCAAAGTTCCTCAGATACTTGACCTATACTATGAATTTTACCTCCCCAACCAAGTTCTTGTCCGACATCAATCGTTGATTCGCTAGTATTAGAAGACAAATTAATTCTCCAAATTTCATCATTTGATTGCCACCATGCCGTTGATCTCTGAGTTGAATAATGAAGAATTTCATCAATTATTACTACATCTTGCGGTGCAGAATTGGAAAGTGTAGGGCCGCCAGAGTTAGAACCTCGGTTCCAATCTATAATTACAGTATCATTTACTACATCGATGAGAGTCAAACCAAAATCTCCACCTGCCCATATTGTGTTTTCAATATGTCCCGGAATGAGAACTGTTACATCGTCATCATCTATGTATCCTTGATTACCGTCCCATGTTTGAAGCCATTCTTGACTAGTAAGGTTATATCTTCCTATACCTGTATTTTCGAATCCAATATACAATATATCTTGGACCTTTACTACCCTAGCTCGCTGGGTTTCATCTCCTGCAGTCCATCTTTCCACTACATCCAGACCTGTTCCTCGGTTAATCAGAGAAGCGCCTTCATTGTGACCTGCTAAAATTCGAGTACAACAGTTATCTGAAAGAGGGCTACTAATGGGTACAAGTTCTATAGAAAAAGTTTCACTAAAACGAGCTGATGTATTCATTGGAGAAACACATTCATCCCACTCGTAAATATTTCCTTGAATTATTGTCCAACTAGTCCAGGTACATACTCCTCGATTGGTAGCTGCAACTACTCCATCGGCATCACTCTTGATATCATTAATCTTCCATGGATCATTATTTCCTCCAGGGACATCTGTTTCGAAATATTCCCAAGCAGAACCATCCCATCTAGCCATTGCTTGATTCGATGTCCCTCCAGAATTCGGAACTTCCATACCAACTATTAGTCCACCATAGTAATCTAGATGGAGTGCTAGAACATCATTATCAGGTAGACCACTCGTCCCATCAGCATCCCAGATGTCAATAATCTCACTAGTATGTCTATCAATCAATAGGATTCCAAATCCAGTCAGTCCAAAATAAATTATATCTTCATCAACAGCTAGTGGGGCTGCTTCTAGGTTATCTGCTCCAAGGGATTGCCATGATGATAAAATGGATAATTCTTGTAAGTTGATTCTCATTACTCCTGAGTCAGGAGTAGCAATGTATGCAATTCCATACCTAGTTACGACGTCATTAATGAAATTAGAATCTAAACCGTCTTGTTCAGTGATAACATCTGAAAGGGTCATTGAAGATGTATTGACAAAGGATAAACCATCTTCATAATGTCCAACGACTAGAATTTCAGTGTAAGGATCGTGAGATAGAGTGCTTACGGCATTGGAAGCAATTCCTTGGACAGTCCCCATGTATGAAGCATCAGTATTATCTAATCTCAAGATTCCTGAATTAATTGTAGCAACCCAGACCCATCCATCTGAATCCTGAACAAATGCTGTTATTTCGAAGGGATTACTTACGTAGTCAGAAATATCAATTGGAGCAAGCCATGTTTGAGTTGCTTCGTCGAACCTATCAATTATAGTACCTCCAGAGACCCAGATTTCTCCTTCTTCATTGTCATCAACAAATATAACCTGGTTCATTTGATTCGTTGAAGGGCTACTAACAAGGGTTTCTATTCCATCATTTATTTCTCCAACTAAACGTCCAAGAACGCCTGAACCATCACCTACTAGAACTAATCCTGAATCAGGACTTCTTTCTTTACCAAGACCTGGCCAGGAAATTATTTCATTACCATTATCTTTCAAATCAAAAACGGTTAATTGTCTCTGAGACGTAAAGAATAATGCATTTGTATCGTATGTATGAATAGTATTTGCGGCGAGTATGTATAACCACCCTTCGGTAAGGCCGAATCCTACTACTTGATTAGAAGATAGCCAATTACTTGTTGACCATGTAGCCATCCAAGAATTAGAAACCAAATTACGTCGATCGATCCCCGCATTATCCGTTGCAATCAATAGTTGAGATCCCAATAATTGCAAATCATTTATCCTATCAGAACTCAAGAAATTATTTGTATTCCATAATACATTACTATCTACATTAACCGATGTCCCATTAACTCCACTAGATGTAGAATAACCTAGTAAATGGAGACCCTGATATGTAGATATGTACAAATCATCCCCATAAGATACTATGTCTGTAGCTGTCTTTATAGCCCCACCTGGACAATAATAGTAAGATTCCCAACTACCATCGCTAGTATAGTAAACACTACAACCAGATACTGCCCAAATTGTACCATAATCATCGACCGTTAAAGCGTCTACTGTCTCAGTAGTAGAAGAAACATATGTTTCCATAATGGAAGAATCTGTGAGACTGCGTTGCAATATTGTCCCATTAGCAGTTCCTATTAGGAGACGATTACCTACTTCATCAACTGCGAGGCTTCTGCCATAGATATCTGATTCAATATCAATAATGATGGTTGATGTTTGATCATCTAAATGCAATAAGTCATCGCCCAATAGGATATACAATCTACCATCAACGGGGTTTACTGCACTGTCAAATATTTCAACATCTAACGATGAGAAGGAAACCTTTGGGTCGGCTGGACGCAACGCTTCGATGACTAAATCGGTTATTGAGATTCCAGTCGGCAATTGCCAACTAGTGTCACTCACAGAATTTGGCTGTAAACGAGCATCGAGAATTCCATTCGAATTAACATCTGGTTGGTTTTCAGTGAATGAATTCTGCATACCAAATCCTCCTAAGTCTGTCCAATCTAAAATCGGCGTTTGAGTGTCTAGCAAGGTTATCTGTGGTTCATATGCCCATAATCCATCTGAACCATTTACTTTGACTTCGAAAGTCATATTATCAATTAATGCACCAGGTGCAAAATCGAGAAATAAATCCCCATATGCAAAGGTTCCATTTGATGGATCAGCCCCTTCTGCTGATAATTCAATCCAACCAGTATCATTACTTCCTCCAGCACCCCAAGCACCAGGAATTGTGTTCATAGTTTCAGAATCTTGGTCTAAACTCGGAGGCTCAAATGACGACCAAGGGAGTAATAGCATTAAACCTACTAAAATCATCGCCATTCGCTTCTGCGAGCCAGAAAACGAATCATAGACTATGCTCATTAATCCATTCGCGTCGTTTTATACATTATCAAAGAATTGGGCGAATGTGCCATTTATGCTCAGTCACCGTAGGTGACATTTTATCCGTTTAAATATTGAAAAAAGGCTACATTTAAGGCTGATAATGTGTGTCATTAATATCGGATAGCATCATAGGTAAGGGATATGCCGGATAGAACACAGGGGATGTAATCCTGACAGATAAACAACTTCGAAAAGATGCTCTGGAATACCATTCTTCCAAGCCTGCTGGGAAAATAACAGTGGTCCCTACAAAGCCTCATGGCACACAAAGAGATTTGTCATTAGCATACTCTCCAGGCGTAGCCTACCCATGTAAAGAAATCGAGAAAAATCCGGATGCTGCATTCAATTATACGTCCAAGGGAAATCTAGTAGCTGTTATTAGTAACGGAACTGCAGTATTGGGCCTCGGAGATATAGGTGCTTTAGCAGGAAAACCGGTAATGGAAGGGAAGGGTTTGTTATTCAAGGCATTTGCTGATATCGATGTTTTTGATATTGAAATAGATCGTACAAATGTTGATGAATTTGTTGAAGCTGTAAAAGCTATCTCACCGACTTTCGGAGGAATAAATCTAGAAGATATTAAAGCTCCTGAATGTTTTGAAATTGAGAAGAGATTGATCGAAGAATTGGACATCCCCGTAATGCATGATGATCAACACGGAACTGCAATTATCTCAGGGGCTGCTCTATTGAATGGCTTAGAAGTTGTAGAAAAAGAAATTTCAGAAATTAAGGTAGTAGTTTCAGGCGCTGGAGCATCTGCTATTTCCTGTGCTCGCCACTATATTCGCTTAGGAGTTAAGAAGGAAAATCTACTGATGGTTGATTCTAAAGGAATCTTGACAATTAAGCGTTCTAAGAACGGCGAATTAAATGAATATAAAGATGAATTTGCAAGGGAAATCGAAGATGGAAATTTGGAAAAAGCTATGAAAGATAGTGACGTATTCTTGGGACTTTCTAAAGGCGGAATTGTGAGTAAAAAGATGGTCGAATCAATGGCTAGTAGACCTCTAATCTTCGCATTAGCTAATCCTGATCCCGAAATATTACCAGATGATGTTTTAGATGTTAGAGGGGATGCCATCGTGGCTACGGGAAGATCTGATTACCCTAATCAAATTAACAATGTATTGGGTTTCCCATATATCTTCCGAGGGGCTCTTGATGTTAGAGCGACTGAGATCACTGAAGGGATGAAAATGGCAGCAACTCATGCCATTGCAGATTTGGCAAAAGAGGCTGTCCCTGATGATGTTGCCGCAGCCTATGAAGGTGAACAGATACAATTTGGTCCCGATTATATTATTCCAAAACCATTCGATGCGAGAGTGCTAATTTGGGAAGCAAGTGCAGTTGCTCAAGCTGCTGTCGATGAAGGCGTATCTAAATTAACTAAGAAAGAATTTAATATTGAAAAATATCGTGAAGAGTTAGAAGCCAGATTAGGCCTTACACGCTCGATTATGAGGCGTGTAATCAATAGGGCACGTAGAGACAAAAAGAAGATTGTATTCGCTGAAGGAGAACATCCTACAATAATAAAAGCAGCAGCTCAATGTATTTCAGAAAATATTTGTGAGCCAATACTATTAGGGCATACAAAAAGAATCAATGCTGTAAAAGAAGAATTAGGTCTTGAATTTGAATGTGAAAGCATAGATGTAAGATACGACCCAAGAAGAAGAGGGAATTACGCAAAGGAGTTCCATAAATTAAGAGGAAGAAAAGGACTTACAATGGAAGATGCAATAAGATTACTCAAAACTACTACATATTTCGGACCAATGATGGTTCATATGGGAGATGCTGATGGCTATCTTGGAGGAATCTCACATAATTATCCCGATATTGTAAAACCATGCTTACAAACAATTGGACCGGCAATAGATACTCACCGTATAGTAGGAATGTACATGATGACTGTGAATGGTCAGCTAATGTTCATTGGAGATGCAACAATAAATATCTATCCCGATTCTAGAACCTTAGCTGAGATTGCGGTTCAGACTGCAAAAGTGGCGAGAAGGTTTGGAGTAAAGCCAAAAGTTGCAATGCTATCTTTTTCAAACTTTGGAACTAGTGGAGAAATGAGGACCGATCGTATTGAGGAAGCGATAGAGATGGCTAGAGAATTAGACCCAGGAATTGTGATTGATGGACCAATGCAAGCAGATACTGCTCTAATTGATGAGATCCAAGAAAATTATCCATTTATGGAATTTGATGGCCCTGCAAATGTATTAATCTGTCCAAATTTAGCTTCAGCAAATATTGCATATAAGTTACTACAAAGAGTTGCGGGTGCGGAAATGACCGGCCCGATTCTTGAAGGATTGGCTAAGCCTGCACACGTTCTTCAAAGAGATGATAGCGTAAGAGAAGTTGTTCATATGGCTGCTATTTGTGCGGTTGATGCTCAAAGATATGCGACACAAAAATTGTGATCTCAGAATTAATCTAAGACTTTAGGCGAGGCAGATAGAACTTCTTCGCTACAGCCATCAGAATATTGTTCGAAGTTTTCTATAAACATCTGTGCAAGTAAATTTGCAACATTATCGAATCTTTTCTTATCTGGCCATGTTTGTCTGGGTTGAAGAATTTCATCCGGTACGCCTTCACAAGATGTGGGTATATTGAAGCCGAATCTTTCATCTTCTACAAATATAACATCATCTAGAGAACCATCTAAAGCTGCATTAAGTAACGCCCTAGTCCACTTAATACGAATCCTACTTGATTCGCCATAACCTCCTGCAACCCATCCAGTATTAATTAACCAACAATTAGCATTATGATCACGAATCTTAGTTGAAAGTAAATCAGCATAAACGCTAGGGTGTCTTGGCATAAATGGTGCTCCAAAACATGTTGAGAATGTAGCCTGAGGTTCAGTAATTCCTATTTCTGTACCTGCAACTTTAGCAGTATATCCAGATATGAAATGATAAGCTGCTTGTTCGGGAGTTAATCTAGAGAGAGGGGGTAGAACACCAAATGCATCGCAAGTTAGGAATACTACATCTTTAGGATGCCCAGCCATTGAGTCAGGAGTACGATTTTCAATGGACTCAATTGGATAAGAACCTCGAGTATTTTGAGTAAGAGTTCCATCTTCAAAATCTGGAACGCCATTAGCATCTAATATCACATTTTCTAAGACAGAGCCGGGCATTCTAGTAGTCGCAAAAATTGCTGGTTCATCTTCCTTTGAAAGTCCTATCAATTTGGCATAGCAACCGCCCTCAAAATTGAATACTCCGTCATCAGACCAGCCATGTTCATCATCTCCAATAAGTGCTCTTGCTGGATCGGCAGAAAGTGTTGTCTTACCAGTCCCTGATAAACCAAAGAATAATGCTGAATTTTTATAGTCAGTATTAGCTGAACAGTGCATTGGAAGTAAACCTTTAGCAGGCAAAATATGATTCATAATTGTAAAAATTGCTTTCTTAATTTCACCAGCATAATGAGTCCCTCCAATTATAACAAGTCCTCTATCTAGTGCCAAAATTACAAAGACTCCTGAATTTGTACCATCTTCTTTAGGATCTGCTATTAATTCTGGTGCATGAAGAATAGTATATTCAGGCTTATGATTCACTAATTCACTTGGATTACTTCGAACAAACATGTTATGGAAGAAAGAGGCATGCCAAGCTTTTTCGGTGATTAATCGCACTGGCATCGAATACTTTGGATCCGCCCCACAATGAGCATCTTTGACGAATAACACATCTCTGTTATCCAGATGATTTTGTACCTTAGATAGTAAATTATCGAATACTTCAGAAGATGTTGATTTATTCACCTCACCCCACCAAACATCTTCTGCAAGTCCTGACTCATCCACAATAAATCTGTCATTAGGTGAACGTCCGGTTCTCTCACCAGTAGTTGCAAGTAGAACTCCGTGAGATGTCAAAGTTGCCTCGCCTCTTTTAACTGCAATCTCATGAAGTTCTTCCCAACCAAGATTCCAGTGCACTGCACCCTTGGGGTCGAGGCCATGAGTCGCTAATGAGGTGGCAAATTCTGATGGGCCAGTGCCTTTCGACGACGTCTCCATGGGCACTGACAATATGAATCACTTTTCAACCATTACCTAGAGATATAATGAATATATATCTTAGACTCAATGAAAAAGGGGATGAGATTATGTCATCAATACCTTTCAGCGATGCTGTGAGTACCGAAGATTCGAATGATGAACTTATTCGAAAACGTGCATTTAAGATTAGCGATTCTGTTGAATTAGGAGATATATTAATTCCTGATGATACTTCAGAAATAGAACAAGAAAAAGATACTGAACAAATTGATGAAGCGTTAGGAGATATTTTTGATCCGTTCGCACAGATAGATGAAAAATCACCAGGATATATTAGAAAAGATGGTACCGTAATTAACAAACCAGAAGCAGATTTGACGACTAACTTGGCTCAGGAAGGAGAAAGGAAAGTCAATTGGATACTGATGGCATCAATGATTCTATTATTTTCAGGCGTTAGTATCGTCGCAGGAATTGCTTTAGAGCCATTATTTGCAACGATTCTGTTACTACTTTTAGCGACAATGGGTTTTATTCTAGGAGAAATATGGATACCTAAAAAGAATCTTCATTTATTGGGGATAACTTGGATAATAATTTCAATGAAAGTATTGTATGGATTAGCAATAGAATTACAAAGATGGAATATCATATCTGTAGAGATTCTGGGTGGGCTCTTGCTAGGGCTTGTAGGATTCAATGTATATCTTTCTTACAGGCATAATCACGATGCGATAGCCGCACAATCAACACTGATTTTGCTAGCAATAGGTTCTGCAACAGGGTATAGTTTTGGAGAAATTGGAATTGCATTAATGATACTAATTGCAACCATACTAGTACATAGTTTGGCTTTACATAGGAAATCAGGTAATTTAGCATCTCTAGGTATAGCGTCAACTAATCTGTGGATTGGAATGCATGCACTTACTGAAGGATTTGGTATAGGTTCACTGAAAATACTACCACTGGATGAGCCACTACTATTATTTGTCTTAATTATCATTATTTCTGGGATCAATGCCAGTATGGCAGCAATATTTGCTAGAGATGAGAATTGGTTTTCAAAGGCATTCAAAGCATTAGGATTGGGAGAACCTGGCCTATGGGGAGTTTCAGTATCCTTAGGGATGATTGGAGCTTTAATGGCTGTTGGAGCCAATCGTGAGGATGTGGGGTACGCATTAGGATTAATCTCAATTTTGGCTTCTTCTTTCGGAGGGTCCTATCTGGTTGTTAGAGGAATAAATGCTCGAAGAGTGTCTATTCCGTTATTAATCTCAGCTACATTAATGACCATCTTTTTAGTAATTAATGAAACAGAAAATATACTAACATTTGATTCTTATGAAATATTTGCAGTAATAGGAATATTTGTAACTGGATTTTTAATGATAAGAGACCAACACTCAGTTACAGATAGAGTGCTATGGACTGGATCTATTGGAATACTGATATTACTAGTAATAATGATTCCATCAAATCAGACTTCAGAAAACACATTCTGTCTTTCTAGCTGTGTTGCAGGGGATGGAGGATCATTACTATTATTTGGATTATCTTTAGTACATATTGGTACAGGATATCTCGCAATTAAAAGAAGTTCTCCCTCGTTAGGAGGAGTCACAGTAATTCTTCCATGGGCATGGGTAATGATAGAGGAAATACTAGAAGAAGCGATTAGGACCTTGATTGTAGCAAATGGTAATGCTGACCCAGGTTCAATTATTCATTTAGAACCAATACCTCTTTTAGGTTATTTCTCGATTTCATCTTTATTGATGATTATTGTAAATTATAAATTAGGTGAAAATGATGTTAATCTGGCATCGAAATTTCTTGGAGTTACAGAGATTTCTGCATCAATTAGAGATTCGGGATTATTACAATTATGGAGTATTGGATTATGGCTACCATTGATAACTATAACATTCATGGCCAATTTCGGAGGTTTTACTGCAGTCACCATATTGATTATTTTAGGTATAATCACTTCATTACACTTGATTTCTGAATTAAATAAAAAAAGAATTGGGAATTCTACTGTGATGCTGACGACTCTAGCAATTGGATATCTAATAGTGCAATGGCAGTTTGGACTTGATGAAATTTTGATGATTATATACTGCTTGGCTGCAGGAATTCTATTCTTTAAAAATGATGAACAAAAGGATGGTATTTATTCTATTGGAATGACCCTTATGGGATTGCCGATGCTAATTAGCATAATTAGTAGAGGGAAAAATGAATTAATAGATACTGATATAATTCCTGAATTAGGTATTGGAAAAGTATCCTTATTATGCACTACAATAATAATCTTTAGTTATCTTATAAAAATAAATAAAATTGAAAAATTGCTTAATCCATCTTTAGCTTCTCTATGGCTATTAACAATCAATATTGCCCTAGTTTACAGGATTGGAGATTTCTCTGAATTAATGGCGGGATTAGGATTGTTCGCAATTAGTACAATCTGGATGGTCGGTAATGGAGAAGTGAGAAGAGAAATAAAAAGTATTGCAAAAAGAGATGAATTGAAAGAATTGGCTAAAAGGAAATCATTTGCCAAGACTTTATCTTCAACAGATGCTAAAAGCTTTGATTCACAACTATTGGAAATAAGAAGTAAAAGGAAAAAGAGTAGAGAAATGGGCGATACTGAAGATTTGGAAGAATTATATCTCACAGACGCGACTCATAAGCCTCTGATTATTCTGTTAGTTCTTGGATTAGTTATTATCAGTTCATCAGTTATTAGTTTCATTGGAGGAGTAAATCAATTGTTAATTCTAGTCAGTGGAATTTTTATCTCAATCTTAATATTAATTGCTCGACAACGGACTAAAGAATTAGAATTAGAATTGCCTCATTTCCTAGGAATAGAATTACCAATTGCAATCGCAATAAGTGGGATGATTGTGATTCAAGTATCCGGTCATCTATCTCCTGGAATGAGTAATTCAAAACTATTTGATATGGCAATAATGATCCTGCTGGTGTTATTGCTTTGTATTATTTCTCTGATAAATCAGAAGAATTTAATGGAAAGAATTGCTATTGCAGTTGATTGGTTTATCATTCCAATATTCATAGGTAGACTAGTGGGAGCCATACTTTACGAATCACTACCAGCCCCCCTAACTGTAAATCCTATTAAAGGCGATTTTATTGAATGGATGTTGCCATGGATAATACTCGAAAGCTTATTGATTCTGGCTGTAATTTTATTATATTGGCTAGAACTAAAAAGACAGAAAAAAGAAAAAGACCCTACAAATAATAATGCCATTAGGGCAATTGCAATAGTATTTATCTCAACAGGACCAGCAGGAATATTAGCTATTTTACTAACTCTATATCATACAATAAAGAATGAGCAAATTGCAGAGTTAGGATTTATAGTTCCAGCAATAATTTTCCCTGTAATCTCAATATCGAATATAATAACTAGCATAAATGGTATTGAAGATGATGTGACATTAATTATTGGCCTCATGTTACTATTTTTATGTGCTTTAACTGTACCACTAAAAAAAGAAATCTGGACAATGGTATTAGCTATAGACGCACATTTAATGTTGTATACAGGGATATTGTGGACTGGAATTTTTACAACAATTTATCTTCCAATTATTCTAGTTAGTTTGTCAACCGTTATTTGGGTTGTTGGAATATTGCAACTAAGAAGAAACTTGAGAGTTTGGGGATTATTCGACCTAATAGTAGCTATTATCGCATCCCTGTTAGTATTAGGAAGTACGATGCTAAATCCTTCAGTTTTACTTATCTCATTGATTGTTTTAGCAGCAGAATTAGGATTCGTCACTTGGTTGAGTCTATCTAACGAAGAAGAATTGATTAAAGATTAGCGAAAAGAAGAAAAAACGGTTCACTGCGGCTTGATTAGTGGGAAATAGCACCTATTTTGTTACTAACAGTATATGCTAACCTTGATGATGGGCCGGCTTGACAAAGTACTGTGACGAGGTCGTGGATAGCCGATACATCGGAGGAAATTGAACATCCTCCAATACCCATAGGGTTGAATGAAATGGCAGTACCAAGAACAATGATGATACTCTCATTTGCTACAATATTAATAATATTATTTTCATCGATATGGCTGGCTTTTGCCGCAGTAGGTTTTCAAAATGAATTGGACAATCTATTTCCAAAAACTGTAACAGAAGCAGATGTTAAAGAAGATGGAAGATGGACTTGGGAAATCGATCTTTTATTCGATACTTGTGATTCAAGATTGGATGATTGGGATTGGCCTGATTCATTATCCGAACAAGATGGTGTTTTCTTATATCCAGGGGAATTGAGATGTGATTGGGAGCATCAGGGAATTGGAGATGGGGCTAGTGTTGTAATCTACAATAGAGGTAATACAACTATTGATTTGATTTTAGAAATCGTAGGTGGAAGTATTGAATTTAAAAATGAAGGAAGTGAAAATCTTCTCTTGAATGGATTGGAGGGCGGAGATTCAGAAATAATTGAGATATCATTAACAGAAGATATTACTGAAAAAGACATCACAATTACAGCCACGCATGTAGAATTCCAATCGTCAACAATTAACCTAGATGTTCATGTTTTCAAGGGCTCAAATGAAAGAGAGGTGCATGTTACTGATGGAAATAATATTGAAGTACACTACACATTATGGGATGCAGACACTGGGGATCAATTAGATGAAGGAGACTTGCCAGTTACCGGAGGAGATGATTCTAGATATATCAAAGGTTTTGGATGGGCAGTAATTGGATTAGATATTGAAGAAGACAGAGGTTGGATTCAGGATACTGGTACCACTCATACAGTTCTTTTACCTCCGCCTATTGCATATGGAAATAGTGAAGGTCATGAACTAGAAAATACTTGGCTTCGATTTGAAGTAAAAATAGATCGTGCGGCTTTATGATATTGAGAAAAAAGAGGTGAAAAAAATGACAGGAAAGAAAAATCATACCGCATTAATACCTTCAGAAGATATTGTAAAGGAAGCGGGGAAAAGAGTTAGTGCAAAGGCTGCAAGAAAAGGAGAGCCTCTTCTTCATATGACCGAAGATATGAGAAGATTATCTACTCCATGGTCAATATCTATGATTAGAGCAGAACAAATAGAATCATTTGACTTGCCGGCTGGTGTAATTCTTGATGCAGCAGTAGGTTCTGGAGCACAACTTATTGCTCTAGCAAATGAGTTGAAAAGACCTGCATTAGGTATTGAGTTAGATGGCAATATTGCAGTATTATGTGCCGCAAATATGCATTCCGCATCCAATGGTGAAGAAATGCAAAGAACTCTTGATAGAGTCATAATTGGAGATAGTAGTGATGCTGAAGGGGCAATCACAACTTACTGGAATAGTCTGATGAAATCAGGGATTAGGGCACATCCTCCAATAGCTATGCTCCACCTAGACCCAGCTAGACCTAGGGATGCGCAGAATCATCATGTTGATGAAATGGAACCTGCTTTGATGGATGTTCTTAAATCGTGGAATGAGTATCTACAAACTGGCCCTAGGGGGCCAGCTGTACTTCTTGATTTGTCACCCAGATTAGGAGAAGAACAACAAGGAATGATTGAAGCTATTGTCGAAACTATTTTCCCAGGAGTTCCAAGAACTTGGGAATGGTTAAGCCAAGGAGGAGGGAGAGTTGACAGGTTATCGCTCTGGATAGGTGCAATTTCATCAAAAGATGAAAGGCGTTGTATTCGTATGGGTACTAAGAATATAATTGCAAAGATAGAAGGTAAAAAAAGAAATTCTAAAGTAGATGTTTTATCGAAACCGCCACCATTTGGCGCTTATATCTCAATAATTGATTCAGCATTAATTCAAAGTGGCTTACAAGAAAAATGGATATCTAAAGCAGTAAAAGAAAATACCGGATATTCGTGGCTTAGAATAGAAGGCAGAAGACCTTTATTGATACATACTGATCCTCTAATTGATGATGATGAAATAAATGGTTTTGTCGTTAGCACTGGAGAAATTATTCAACATAGATTAACACCCCCTGAACTGGATAATATAGAGCAAATTGCTAGTGCGGCTTCAAGAAATAACATAGGAAAGATTACTTTGAGATGTTCTTTAGATCCTGAGATTCAACCAACCTTACAAAGACGTCTAGATAAAGCATTACGTGATACTAAGGGAGCAAGATCATACATGATAGATGTAGATTTAGAACGCGGATCAGGAAGTCATAAGTTGTACATAATTTGTAAAGAAAGTTAGATTAAATAGAAATTTTTTATTTTTTATCTATCGGGTGGGTTGAAATAGGGTTGGTAAGTCGCGAGGTTGCCGTAAAGGCCACTGGAAACAGTGAACACGGGAGGACCGTACAATGAGTGATGAGAAACAAGAGATTGGAGATGACTTCTCCTATATTATCAGAATGGCTGACAGCGACATAGATGGATTGAAACCAATAGCTATTGGATTAACATCTGTAAAAGGAATTGGAGTACGTACTTCACAGCAACTTTGCAGATTAGCTGAAATCGATGGTACAAAACTTGGTGGACACCTTGATGATGATGAGCAAAATAGGCTTAGAGAAACTATCGATGGTTATGCAACAAATGTACCTTGGTGGTTAGTAAATAGGCAAAGAGACTTAGAATCAAATGAAGATGCTCACCTAGTTGCAATGGATGTTAGAATGACTAGGGATGACGATATCTCGCGTCTAGCAGGAATGAAAACATATCGTGGACTAAGGCATAGAAGTGGTCACAAAGTTCGTGGTCAGAGATTGAGAAGTAATGGTAGAAGTGGAACTGCACTTGGTGTGCAGAGGAAGAAGTGAGGTGAGATAATGGGCGATCCAAAATTTGCAAGATCTAAGACACAAACTCCGACTCATCCATGGAAACAAGCACGTATCGATGAAGAACATGCCTTAAAGGAAAAATATGGCCTAAAGAAAATTGGCGGTATGAAAGAAATCTGGAGAGAAAAATCCGCTCTAAGGAGACATAGGAATCAAGCTATGAAACTTATTGGAAGAGTCGATACTACAGAAGGGCACTTTGCTAGAGAAAAGAATGACATGATTGATTCATTATGCCGTAAAGGACTATTGGTTGAAGGATCAAGCCTTGACGATGTTTTACAAATAAATGTTGAACATATGTTGTCTCGAAGGTTACAATCGGTAGTGTACTACAGAGGATTGGCACCCTCTATGAGAGCTGCTAGAAATATGATTGTTCATGGACATATTTCAATTGGCGAACAACGTATGACAGTACCAGGCTACCACATTAAGAAGGAAGAAGAAGAAATGTTGAATTATTCTTCAAACTCAGTTTACAATGATCCTAATCATCCATTCAGAGTTGAAATGGAAAAACTAAGATTAACTATGGTTAGTGATGAGGAACCAGAAGAAGTAGGATCTCCTAAAGCAGCTACTGAAGATTTCGTTGAGCAAATTAAGAAAGATGCTGAAGATGCTCCAAAAATTGAAGAAACAATTCCTAAGGAGGAAAACTGATGGGACATAAAGCGATTTTACATATTTTTAGTACTAGTAACAATGTACTTATTACAGCCACAGATTTGACTGGAGCTGAAACAATTTGCAAAGTTTCTGGCGGCATGGTGACTAAGGGAGGTAGTGACTCAGGAGGTCAATTTGCTTCAACACGAGCCGCAGAAAGAATAGCAGAAATGCTTGCAGAGAAAGATTTTGATCAAGTAATCGTGAAATATAGAGGTGCAGGAGGAAACAGAAACCACAATGCACCAGGGGCTACATCAGCAATTCGTGCCCTTACAAGAGCAGGTGTTCAAATTACACGTATTGAAGATGTAACTCCAATTCCAACAGATGGAACAAAAGCAAAAGGTGGCCGACGTGGCCGAAGAGTGTGAGGTGTGAAATATGGTTAAAGTTACAATTATTGAAGAATCAAATGATAAAATCAAGATTCTATTAGCGGATACTGATAGAGCTTTGGTAAACTCAATTAGAAGGAGTTTGATTTCAGATACTCCGAAAATGGCTATAGAAACTGTGCGTTTTGAAATGGGGACAATAGAACAAGAGGATCAGGTTTGGGAAACTACTGGACCTCTTCCTGATGAAATGATTGCACAAAGACTTGCAATGATTCCTATTCCAACACGCCATGAGGAATTCCATTTCCAACACGAATGCCCTAACTGTGCAGAACTTGTTGAAGAAGATAGAGGATGTCCAATGTGTACAATGATTTACACTTGCAAGGCTTTTGGAAGTAAAGAAGGAACTATGGTCACTGCAAGAGATCTAAACTATCTTGGAGATTCAAGTTTGGAAATACCGGAATTATACAAATCAATACCAATTACAAAACTATTCAATGGACAAATGATTGAGTTTTATGCAACAGCGATAATGGGCAGAGGAAGAGATCATGCAAAATGGTCTCCTGCATGTGGAGTTACATTTGAGGCAAGGCAAATAGGTGTTATTAATAATAAAACTAAGGCTAAGATTCTATGGGATTTGAAATTGGGTGTAACAGCAAAAGATTTTGCAGATGGTAAATTAGAAGATTACCATAAGGTGCAAGAATTGAAAGCGCAATTACATCATGTTGGTGAAGGAACGGAAGAGTCAAGAACTTTCAAAGATGCTATAACTTTAGAAGAGATTCCTGGAGAATTCATCCTAAGTTTCGAAACAGATGGTTCGATGACTCCGAAGACTGCATTTAACATGGCTGTCAAAGAATTAGCGGAAAGATTCGATAATATCGAACAAGATTCTAAGGCTATACTCTGATTAAATTAACAAGTATTTATTCAGTTAGATACAGGATGCGATAGCATGACTGTGGTAATGGGACGTGGCGAATGCGGCTCACATGTGACTCTGATTTTCACAGTTAGTGATGATGATGATGAAATCATAAATCAGGGTAGTTTAGGAGCGGGTCTTTGCTTAGAACGAGGAGTTGAAACTATTGCTAGAGGGGTCGAAGGTGAATTTGATATTGACATTAAATTCATTGAAGGGAATGGGAAAAATAATCTTTATTTGCGAACATTAGAATTATTATCAGAAGAAATTACTGGTGTTAGAGAATATTCATGGGATTTGGCTGTAAAATTAAAATTACCATTATCTCAAGGTTTTGGCATGTCTGCTTCAGGGGCGATATCTGCGGCTATGGCTTTTCAAAGAGCATTGGGTGAACCACATGAAGAAAGCTTGAGAAGAGCGTTTTCGATTGCACATAGGGTAGAAAGAGAATTTTCTACAGGATTAGGGGATGTGACTGCTTTAGCAGCAGGAGGAGTAGAAAGAAGGGTTTCTCCAGGTGCTCCATTTAGTGGAGAATTACTTAATAGAGGGCCAGGGATATCAGAAGGTTGGACCGAAAAAATAGAAGTGATATTAGTTTGGAATGAAGATTCGGGGAAACATACTTCATCTTATATTGACGATGATGTGTGGAAAGAGTCAATCAGTTCTGCCGGTATTAAGCAAATGAATAGTCTTCTTAATGGTAAGTGGAATGAAGATCGTTGGGGGGAACTATTGGAAAGATCAGAAATCTTTGTCGTTGAAAGTGGACTACTTCAAGACTCACTTAGATTAGAACTACTAAAGGAAGTTGAACAGATAATAATTCAATCAAATTCTAATGTAAAACCGCTTTTATGTTTACTAGGTAAAAGTTTAGTTATTGTGCCAAAGGATATAAAAAATAGTAATAATTTAGGTTATGATGATTTAATCGATTCCTTACAAGATGCAGGTTTTAATACCGTGAAAACAAATGTAGCAAAGCTATTTTGAGTCCGATAATGTTTCATGGAATGTTGACAACGGCTGTAAATCTAATGGACTAGAGTCCAATAAAATTGCTCCCTTTAATTTCAATGTTTCACAAAAACCATGCCGATAAACAATAGCTCCTTGACCATACTCATTGACATATCGATCCACTTGTTTCTGGGTTTTCTTCCTAGGGAATCTAAGATCTGCTCCGAAAAAATGTTTAGCATCTATCCAAGCGCAAGGAATCCCATTGATTCTTACATCATCCAATAATAATAGATCTGGAGTAATTATAGCACGTCCTTCAGATTTTTTTTGTTCATCGAGTAATTCTTCTTGACGTCGGAATCTAACATTGAGTGAACTGAAATAATCGCATAAAATATCTTCAAAAACTTCAGCAGCATTTTGTGTTTCAGATTGATTAACGGAGCTTACACGGTCTGCGGATTCTGCGAGTTCGAATTGTGCCCTATCTCTTTTATTCAATTTACTGGGCGCCTTAAGAGTCTCTTTAATTTTATTTTTCGACCAGCCTCTTCCAGTTAAAATTGCTCTAAATACGTTAACAGGTGGAGCATCAAACCTAGTTGATAAAGATAAAACGCTTTCTCCTGAATCATATCTTCTCTTCAATTCATTAGCGCGACTCATTAATCTTCCATGGGAATAAACACTTTTTTCTTGATTTAAAGCGCTTCTAAGAGAAAGGGATTGTTCGAGAGTGATATCTAACTTCTCAATCTTTTTTGCAATTTGGTCAACTCTTTCTTCTGGAAGAAAACCAAACTCACCGGGTGAGCAGACCAGTGGGCTGGCTCTATTCTGAACAGATTTTGGGACTGCATTCAGCTTCCAATTAATATTAACAATCTTTGCAGGAGGGTCAATATCTTGTGTAAAACCCATTGGAGGAGGATCGGCAGTAAAACGAGATAAAGCACGCTCAACAGCTTCGTTATCGCCAGTACTCTTTACTGCAGATGCAGTTTTATTTCCATTAGAACGGCGGCGACGATTTCGGCGCTTTGGCCTCTTCTTACCTTCTTCTTGGTCACTCAATAATCAACCCAAGTGAGAGAGGGACATGAACCCACCGATAAAGATTAGAAGAATTACTTCTAAATGAATGCGATTCCGGGATTAAGAGGTGAAGAAACTCGGGCTTTACCTGCAACATCATCTCCCTCTCCGACATCATAAGAAAATACAGATTCGATTGATAAAGCGTTTGCGATAAACTCCGCATTATCATTAATAAATTCTGACTCATTAAATCTTAAATTGATTAAGCATTTTTCTTCTTCTGTCCAAGTGTTTATCTTACCTCTAATTTTCTTATTTCCGACGGTAAATGATTGCCAAGTTTGAATGACTTCTCCACGTAATTTTTCCAAGTCAAATATTTCTAATGATTTAAGATAACCCATTCCATTCCTCTTAAAATCAAAATTTTCGGACGATAAAGAAAGAGCTGTAATGGCAATATCATTCTTCCATTTAGGAGATGTTTGAATTATACACTTAGAGAGAGGAACCTCTGAATGCCTACTTGCTAATCCTTTTACATTCCTAGAACTATCAATTAAGTCTCTAAGATATTCCTCTTTTGCAATATGAATTATATCATCTTCGAGTTTACTAACTTCTTCGATAATATATTCACTTACCATTTCTTGACCACCCATTTCTAACCAAAATTCTTCTGCTATGTGCGGAGTAGCTGGTGCCATCATTGGGATCCAATGTCTGAAGAAGATTTCTGCTGTTTTCCTATCAGAACCTCCTCTTCTCCTATACCACTGCCAATCAGATAACATCTCAAAATGACTGGTCATTACACCTTCTCTAAGGCTAACTTTTTCCATTGCTGATTTCCATTTCACATGGTTCATTCTCATTTTAGATAATAACCAAGAGTCGATTGTATTAGGCGCATCTGTAAATGATCTCGAAGATTTAAATGCATCAATAATTGATTGCATTTGCTTATGATTTGAGATTATAGCATTATCAGACCAGTCCATTCCTGCCTCTGGATTTGCTCCATACAGTATGAATAATCTTACCGTGTCTGCTCCATATTCTTCCACCATAGCCCCAGGGCTAACGGTGTTTCCTAGGGATTTACTCATCTTTGCCTGTCTATTCACAAGTAGAGAATCACATGTAGGACATGTTTCTCCATTTCTATCGACATGAAATTCGATATTACACTCATTACAAAATGGTGCTGGAGCATTTAACATTCCTTGACAAACTAATTGACCGAATGGTTCGCCAATACTATTCATTCCAAGATCTCGCATCGCTTTCGTAAAAAATCTAGCATAAAGAAGATGCATGACTGCATGTTCAATTCCTCCAATATACAAGTCTACGCCATCTTTCATCCAATAATCGGCTATTTCTTTATCAAATGGATTATTTTTATTGCCTGAATCCGTATATCTGAAAAAATACCAAGATGAATCATAAAATGTATCCATAGTATCTGTTTCACGCTTTGCTGATTCTCCACACTTAGGACATTTTACATTAAGAAAATCATTATTCGTTGCTAGAGGATTACCGCTCTCATCCCAACTAAACTTAATATTCAAGGGTAACTTAACAGGCAAATCCGAAGTAGGAACAGGAACTACTCCACAACTTTCACAATGTAACATTGGTATTGGCGTACCCCAGAATCTTTGACGGCTTAGTAACCAATCTTTGAGCCTGTATTGTACTGTACCATATCCTGAACCTTCGGATTCAAGTACATTAATCACCTGAGCCTTTGCTTCATTTCCAAATAATCCATCGAACCCATCACGTGAAGAGTTTTTCATAAATCCAAGAGAATCAAAAACAGGGTTTTGTTCAATAGCTTCCTCATCAGGATTATGAGAAAGAACTGGTTTGATAGGTAAGTTATATTTCTTAGCAAAATCATAATCTCTTTGATCATGCCCTGGAACGGCCATCACAGCACCAGTGCCATAACTAGCCACAACAAAATTTCCTGCATAAATAGGAACTTTTTCTCCATTTAATGGATTAATTGCAAATCTACCTAGAGGGACTCCTTTCTTTTCTTTGAGCATGTTAATTCTTTCAAATTCTGACATTTTAGCACATTCATCGCGAAGACTGCGCCAATCTTCTTCATATTCAGTGCCTGAAACAAGTGCCTCACAAAGAGGATGTTCGGGAGAGAGGGTTACAAAAGTGACTCCGAAAATAGTATCGGGTCTAGTTGTAAACGCACCAATTACAGAATCATCTCCATATACTGGAAAATCTATGTGGGCACCTTGCGACCTGCCAATCCAATTACGCTGCATAGCTTTCACGTTTTCTGGAAAGTCTATATTTTCCAGTTCATCTAATAATTCGTCAGCATATTCAGTCATTCGAAGAAACCATTGAGCCATATCTTTCTGAATAACCTCTAAGCCACATCTCCAACAACGATTGTTTTTTACTTGTTCATTTGCAAGTACTGTATCACAATCAACACACCAATTTACAGGTGCGAATCGTCTTTCTACGAGTCCGGCCTCGTAAAATTTAATGAAAATTTCTTGATTCCAACGATAATATTCAGGCGTGGAAGTAGCAAATGTACGATTCCAGTCATAAGAATAACCCATTCTTTCCTGATCTTTACGTATCATTGCAATATTTCTCTCAGTTACATCATGAGGATGGCCTCCTTCCTTCTTAGCAGCATTTTCAGCAGGCATTCCAAAAGAGTCGTATCCCATTGGATACAGGACATTCTTCCCCATTAATCTTTGAAACCTGGCCATAGCATCCCCAATAGAGTAATTTCTAACATGCCCCATATGCATATTTCCTGAAGGATAAGGGAACATCTCGAGGCAGTAGAACTTAGGCTTTTTAGGATCCATATTCACTGAAAAAATTCTTTCATCCTTCCATTTCCTTTGCCAATATTCTTCTATCTGATGCATGTTATATTCCATCGAAACACTTCCTATAACTTCCCTCAGTTTAGCAATATAATCGAACTAAGTCTGATGATTATTGAAGATCTATTTTCTTCAGATAATGAGTTCAACACCTGATTCACATGTGTCGACTATTAGAGTTTGATATGAATCCTCTCCTTAGAATATGAGCCGGTATTGCTATGCAGTAGGTTCACTTGCATTCACTATAATGCTTGGCGATGGAGAGTTTGACATTCAAAAAGGAGAAGATGGAATTGAAGTTTGGGTTACTCAAATGGGTAATTACATGAATATGAATACAGCATGGATAAATCGCTCTACAGGAACTGTAGCAATTGTTGATCCTTTTGATTCTGAGAGATGGGTTTCGGCCCTAAAAGAAGAAGGGTTACGGCCTACGCATTTACTCTATACACATACGCATAGAGACCATGTCGAAGGATATAGAAAGATGATTGATCTTGTACCAGAAGTTGAGGTTTGGGGGCATGAAAATGCATCTGTTTCAGGGCTACTATCATTTGCAGTTTTTAAGAAAGTAGATTTTACAAATAAATGGAATAATCGACCCAATACAACTATTCAGTGGAGTTATGGAGGCATAAATCTTGCAGTTACACATTCTCCAGGGCATGCTCCAGGGCATGTCACTCTACACGGGCACGGAGTTTATCATGCAGGAGATTTACTATTTACAGCACACAGTGGAAGAGTAGATTTACCAGGCAGTGATCCTTTAGCACAATGGAATAGTATACTTTATGCTCGAAAATTACTTCTAAATCTGCCTAAAGAATGGAGATTAATACCAGGGCATCGATATGACTGGATAGATGGTACAACTCCGGATTGGGTAAGTATTGAAGATGCCCTAAAACATAATTTTTCACTTAATTCTCCCGTTTTACAACAATTGGAGGGAAATTAATGGTTAAAATAGAAGTAAAGTACGAAAGTGGATTTCGATGTGTTGCAACTCATATTCCTTCAGGAAAAGAATTGGTAACAGATGCTCCTGTAGATAATCATGGTAAAGGAGAATCCTTTTCCCCCACCGATTTACTAGCTACTTCTATGCTTACATGTATAATGACCATAATTGGAATAAGAGCGGAAAATAAAAAAATTGATGTTTCAGGTATGTTGGGCAGTGTAGAGAAAACTATGTATCAAAATCCAAGGAGGGTTGGGGTGCTAGACATAAAAATCAGACTACCAAAATACATCGAAGAAGAAGATAGAGAATGGTTAATTCAAGAAGGGTGCGAATGTCCTGTATGTCACTCAGTGAATAAAACAATGGAAGTAAAAATTAATTTTGAAGACTAATGAGTCTTGTCGAATCTCTCTCTAGAAATCCCGAGCTTGTCAACTATCTCATTTGTCAATCCTTTTTTGACTGCCCCTTCTCTTTCTAATGCAGAAACTGTGGCCAAAACTATACTATTAGTGTCAATCTCAAAGAACTTTCTTAATTCTAGTCTATCATCAGATCTTCCAAAACCGTCAGTCCCTAGAACAATGAAATTACCTCCTATCCAACGTTGAATCATTTCGGGAACTGCTGTAATGTAATCTGAAACTGCTATTGTTGTAGTTTCATCTCCAAAACATTCTGAGACATAAGGAATCTTATTCTCCTCAGGATATAGACGATTTATTCTTTGAGATGTTAATCCATCTCTTCTCAATTCACCGTATGAAGTTACAGACCAAATCTCAGAGTTGACACCTAGATCGGATAATTTCTCAGATGCTTCAATCACATGAGTTAGAATTGGCCCCGAACCTAAAAGTCTAACTAAAGGCCCTGAATTGCCTTTTTCTTCCGATAATTTATACGCACCTTTGATTATTTTTTCATCGACTCCCTCTGGTTTGGG
The DNA here is from genome assembly GCA_964003245.1 of uncultured Candidatus Poseidoniales archaeon. GTDB lineage: Archaea > Thermoplasmatota > Poseidoniia > Poseidoniales > Thalassarchaeaceae > MGIIb-O2. Next base: position 14,562 of record CAXFIU010000009.1, on the reverse strand, counting down.
AGGCTGTCTTTCGTTCTGATTGTAGAGCATTATGTAATGGAATACATCTAGATTTTTTTCCCACATTTCATGAATTCCATGTTGGATAATTGTGGCTAATTCATATGCATATGCAGGATCCCAAGAACGACAGAATGGAACTGTACTTGCGTGAAGTAAAGAATGTCCATCTTGATGTTGTAATCCTTCTCCATTGAGTGTTGTCCTCCCTGCTGTAGCGCCCATTAAGAAGCCACGAGCACGAGCATCTGCTGCTTGCCAGATTTGATCATTGACACGTTGAAAGCCAAACATGGAATAAAAAATGTAGAATGGCAAAGTAGGAGTCATGGCATGAGAATACGATGTTGCGGATGCAATCCATGAAGCTATGGAGTTTGCTTCAGATATTCCTTCCTCGAGAATCTGTCCATTAACTGACTCCTTATATTTCATAATCATTTTGTGATCTACAGGCTTATATTTTTGACCAGAAGATGAATAAATTCCAAATTCACTGAATAATGGATCCATTCCAAATGTTCGACCTTCGTCGGGAATTATTGGGACTACATTTTCCCCTATCTCTGACTTCATGAGATTTCTTAACAATCTAACAAAAGCCATCGTAGTAGATACTTTCTGGCCTTCTGGAGTACCATTGTCAAATTCAGAGTAAGTTTTCTCAGATGGGAGTTTGATATTGATGTCTGGGGATTTTCTAGAAGGTAAATATCCGCCCAGTTTTTCTCTGGTAGAATGTATATATTCTAACGCATCTGATTCTTCTTCTAATAAGTAAAATGGATTCTGTTGTAGCTGTTCATCTTCTAAGGGGATATTAAGACGATTTCTGTAAGCGATTAAGTCTTCAATATTCATTTTCTTTTTCTGATGAGTTGTATTTCTTCCGGCAAAAGAGTCTATTCCCCAACCTTTGACTGTGTGGGCCAATATCACTGCTGGTTTGTCGGACTCTAATGCAGCATGATAAGCAGCATATATTTTCAATGGGTCATGCCCTCCTCTTCTTAAATTAGTAATTTCTTCATCGGAAAGTTCCGAACCAATTGAAGCTAACTCATCAGAACCGCTGAACAATTCTTTACGGAAATCTGATGGTGAGAGTGTGCTCATTCTTTGAAAATCTCCATCATTTATTTCCTCTAGTCTAGAAAGTAATAATCCATTAGTATCTCGAGAAAATAAATGATCCCAGTTACTATCCCATAGTACTTTGAAAACATCCCATCCAGCTCCCCTATAGAGTCCTTCTAACTCTTGGATAATCTTTGAATTACCACGTACAGGGCCGTCTAATCTCTGAAGATTGCAATTAACCACAGTAATCAGATTATCCAATTTTTCTCTACCTGCGACCGCTATTGCAGCTATAGCCTCAGGTTCATCCATTTCGCCATCACCTAAGAAAGAATATACTGTGCTTTGCGAGGTATCAACTAAATTTCTATTTGTGAGATACTTCCAAAATCTTGCCTGCATGACAGCAGCTAATGGCCCCAAGCCCATTGAAACAGTAGGATATTCCCAGAAATCCTTCATTAAACGAGGATGAGGGTAAGATGAAAGGCCATCAAGGAAGGCTTCCTGACGGAAATTAAGTAATTGTTCACGAGTTATTCTACCCTCTAAAAAGGCGCGAGCATAAATTCCTGGACTGCCATGTCCTTGTATGTAAAGTGCGTCTCCAATCCCATTAGATTCTTTACCTTTGAAGACATGATTAAATCCAACTTCGTAAATTGTAGAAGAGGAGGCATATGTCGAGATATGACCTCCGATTCCGTCAGTTCTTCTGTTTGCATCTGACACAATTAAAGCAGAATTCCATAAAATGGCATTTTGTATTTCTTTCTCGATTTCCAGATTACCGGGGTATGGGGTCTGATTATCCCAAGGAATAGTATTGACATAAGGGGTATGGGATGCTGGACTTATTTCTACTCCCAAATCTTGGGCTTCGGCCAGTATCTCATGCAACAATAATCTGGCCCTCTCAAGACCTGAAGAATCAACCACTGAACGTAATGATTCTAACCATTCATCTGTCTCCTCTGGATCTACGTCAGGTAATCTCTGATGAGGATTATTGCTTGACATTTGACCACTCTGCCCCTTAGGGGGCAGACTGGCGAGTATACAAGAGGTTTTGAATCTTCAAGAAATGTTTTCACATAATTCTAGTCTATTTAGGGCCTGTTATGACTAAATGGCAATGGTGTAAGGTTCTAACACCTGCAACCATCACAGCAGAATCTCCGGAGATATTTCTTTCGCCATTCCAGTTACTAACCGTATGAGATACGGTGTTAACTCCTGCTAAATTCATTGGATCTACTTTCAATTCAACTATTACCTCTTCTATTGCACCTAGCCATTCTAATGTAGCATTAATTGATTTCTTAGCAAAACCATGTCTTTGTTCGGAACTTCTTACCCAATATCCTAAATTCCATTTGGCATCAGTTGTTCTAGTAATATTATCAAAACCAATAAGGCCCAATAAAGTATCATCCCATGGCCTAATCATAACCCAATGATGCATTAATCCACTTCGTCCCATTTTTTCTGTTTCTAATAAAAAAGATTCTATTTGTTCTTGAAATGGCTTATCTGGATTTATCCATGGCATGGCCCTACTTACCTCAGGCCATGTTTCTTCAAATGCTTCTAATAATTTTAAGCTGTATACAGCAGAAGCCGGACGAAGAATTAGTCCTTCATCTATCGTAATTGATGATGTGGCACGTCTAGACACAAATCCTCCGAAGAGGTACTAAGGCATGACCTCTGCGGAACAAGATTCTCAAGACTAAGGCCTTAATTTCTTCTTTGCAGACATTAAATTATCATCATTAGGTATTAATTTAGAAGCATTTTCAAACATTTTATCAACAGCTTGAGGGCGACCTATTCTCTGCAATAATGCCCCTATAGGATAGATTAATTTGGAACGATCTCCAAGATGAGGGCCAACTTCATCGAGCAAGACTGTTGCTTGAGCAGTGTCCTTAGCTCTGGCTGCTTCCATTGCTGACTTTACCTGTAGAGCAACATCCCTATCTGTCCATCTTTCTTGTTGTGGCCAAGGCCAATAATTTGGTTCTTCTATTGGTATTGAAGACAAAATTTGATCTGCTGAAATGACTGGGGGAGGAGGAGGGGGGGGAGGAGGCATTGGTGCCAGAACATCATCATTAGGAGGAATTGGAGGGATTAAAGGAGGGGGAGGAATTGTTCTTTCTATGGCAGGCTCTGGTTCAGGCTCTGGTTCAGGTTCAGGCTCTGGTTCAGGTTCAGGCTCTGGTTCAGGATTGGTTTCTATATCCAAAAGTGGTTCTGGTTCTAATTCATCACCTACTGGTTGTACTAACTCAACAGGCTTGTAAGTTATCTCTTCAACGTCTTCAACTTCCTCTTCAGGAATTTCAAACTTAGTGACAAATTCGGGAGCATCTTCCGGCTTCAAAACATAATCTTCTTCATCATCATCATCGGAAGGTTCGGGATTATCTACAGTTAAAGCAAATGATGGGTTTTTGGAAACTACTATTCCGTCGTCATCATCATATTGCTGAACATCAATAGTTACATCATCAATTTGAAAAGTTGTCTTGGACCAATCAATTATTTCTTCTGACTCTTCTTCATCGAAATCAGCTAATAATTCATCAAAAAGATCATTTGTGACTTCTGCATTTGGGCCTGAATCTTGTTTAAATGAAGGTTTTTGTAACTCATAAAGGCATAATGTGCATTTTACTGCATTCTCTTCATTCTTATGTTGACAGGCGGGACATACCTGTCCCTTATCCTCCGTATTTCTCCAATTCCGGAACTTATCGAACACCCTGCATCCCCTCAGACATTCGCACTCGACAAAACATACCGTATAATCCTCACGTGAGAAAGTGTAAATCAATAAATTGAAATTTTCTGAATATACACTAGAAAGCGTGATGTGTGTATTCTCTCTGCCATAATCATGGAAGGAGGTTCAGATGCACCTCCTGTCAAATTTAATAGAAGTCAAGATCATCATGAATTGTATCTGAATCTCATAAGATGGGAACTAGATGACGAAATGCAAAATGTTCGAGATAAATTACAAAATTGGAATAAAAAAAGGCTAATTGAAAATGGAATTTCGCTCTTTGATTTAATAGGTAAAAATGATGGTTGGTTATTTGGGCAAAGAATTGTTAAATTCACTAATAAAAAGAAAAACGATATGGGATTTCATCGCTTCAGACAAGGAGATATTGTATTAATCTCAAGGAAGGACCCTCTAAAAGAAACTCCCCTAGAAGGAACTATCTATTCAACCTCTAGGACCTCAATAAAAATTGTATTCTCCGAAACCCCTAAAGATATTAGGAAACATACTTGGAGAATTGATAAAGGCGCTAATAGAATTGCGTTCGATAGAATGAGAGATGCTCTAAATAGTATTTTTGATGAAGAAGGAGGGGTCCCTCTAAGAGAACTATTGTTAGGTATGGTCCATGATCCTCCAGGTACTGCTAGTCTAATACCAGAACTTGGAGGAGTTAGGGGGAGAACGACTACTTTCGCTCATGATCTAAATCAACCTCAATTGATTGCATCGAAAGCAGCTGTTGAAAGAAGATTAACATTGATTCAAGGACCTCCAGGAACTGGGAAAACTCATACTGCTGTTCGAATTTTAGAATCTTGGGCAAAAATGGATATCGGGACTATACTCGCAGTTGCTGATTCAAATGTAGCAGTCGACAACTTACTTGAAGGACTATTAGCACGAGGAGTAAGGGTTGTGAGACTAGGACAACCAGTAAAAGTTAGAGAAAAATTAAGAATGGCCACAATGGACGCAAAGATGGAAAATCATCCATTAAGGAGAGACTTAGATACTCAATTAGAACTCAATGAAAAACTGAATAGAAGAATCAGTTCGATGAAAGGAAAAGAAAAGGGGTTAGCTTATCGGGACATCAAAAAAGGATGGAAAGAGATAAGGAGAATTGAAAATCAAATTCGAGATGATATATTAGATAAAACACAAGTTGTTTGTTGCACATGTATTGGTTCGGGGAACGAAATTCTAGATGGAAGAAGATTTCCTCAGGTATTAATTGATGAAGCAACACAAGCAACAGAACCTGCATCTTTAGTAGCATTAACAAGAGGGGCAAGACAGGTCGTATTGGTCGGAGACCACAAACAACTACCTCCAACTGTAATCTCATTCAGAGCCGAGCAAAAAGGCTTGAGAAGATCGTTATTTGAGAGATTAGTTGGTTTAGGAATTGAGCCTTTGCTTCTATCTACACAGTATAGAATGCATCCTGCAATCTCAAAATTTCCAAACCAGCATTTTTATTCAAATAAACTGGATGATGGCGTGAAGTCCGAAAATCGGCCTTCTCCTGCGGGTTTACTTTGGCCAGATTGGGATAATCCTGTTGCGTTTATACCAGTTGATGGAGGAGAAGTTGTTTCTCCTGATGGAACATCGAGAGAAAATCCAGCCGAAGTTGCTTGGGTTATAAAAATTCTAAATGATATATTGGAGGCTGGAGAAATAACGAAGAAAGATATTGGTATTATTACTCCTTATGCTGGACAAGTAAGGGCCATTCGTAATTCAATGAGTGAAAAGTTAGATGATGTTGAGGTAAAAACTGTTGATGGTTACCAAGGAAGAGAAAAGGAGGTTATCATTTTCTCATGTGTAAGATCAAATTCCGAACAAAATATAGGTTTTCTATCCGAAATGAGAAGATTGAATGTGGCTCTGACCAGAGCAAAAAGAGGGTTAATCGTTATTGGAGACCCTGCAACATTACGTGGCGATAAGAATTGGCAAGCGTGGCTAGAGTATGTGCGCGATAGTAAGTTTGAGGCGTGGCACCTCTTGGGAATGAACTGAGGCGATACTATGAATGATCATGATGCCCCTATTTCTATCAATAAAGGTGGCACTACACTCGCTAAAGCATTGGTCTCTGAAGATGGAGGGCATTGGCCTGTTCCAGAAGGAACAATATTAGCATCTGGAGTGAGAAGAATTACTTCATTTATTCTAGATACTACAATTGTAAATACAATTCTGCTATTACTTTCTAAAGGGAAAATGATTAATGCGTGGAATCTTACACTTTGGACCTCTTCAAACTTTCATCACGCACTAGCTATGAGTGCAATTATCCTAATTTCACATTGGTTGTATTGGAAATATACTGGTTTATACTATTCTCGTTCCTTTGGTCAAAAATTAATGGGTCTGGCTGTTTTAGCAGAGGATGGGTCCGAAATGACAAATAAAATGTGGGAAATACGTGCAATGAAGAAATTGATATACTTAATTTTCCCTTTCAGTTTCTATTTCGGAGCATATGATTTAGCTCGTATTTCTCAAAGACATACTCATCAGTCGAATGTCGATTTGCGTGTTGGTTCAATAGTTGCTCATGCTAACTCATTACCTCCGGCGAATAGAAAACACATCAAATAGGGTGATATTTTGGATAAAGTAGTTGAAGAGGTATTGAAAGGAAATTGTGTTGTCTATCCTACATCTACACTTCCAGCATTAGGATGTATTTTGACTACTAAATCTCTCGATAATTTATACAACATCAAAAAAAGGCCAAATGATATGGTAGTTAGTATAGGAGTTAGTAACTTACAGCAAGCATCTGAATTAGTTCATTTGACAAATGATCTAGAAGATTTTTTATCCGCTTTTCCAGAAGGATCGTTGAGTATCATCCTTCCTGCTAAGAAACCGCTGGATAAAAGGCTAGGTGGAGAAAAAATAGCAATTCGTATTTTAGCGAATCCTATTGCTAAAAAATTTATTGAGAAAACAGGACCACTAACCGCCACTTCTGCGAATATTAGTGGTTTTGAACCATTGAAAGATTGTGAAATGGCGGCGGAAACACTTTCTTCTTCGGAAAATGAAATCTTATTCTTATCTGGAACATGTTCGGGAGGAACACCCAGTACCTTGATAGCATGGCATACGGTCTGTAAATCACCCAACGGTAACGAGATTGAAGTTTTGAGAGAGGGTTTGGTCAAAGAAAAGGAGGTTCTAGAGTGGTGGAAGAAACGGATCTAAAGCAGTGGAGAGACGCTGGCCATGTTGCAAGAAGGACCTTGGAGGGGATAAAAGATGAGATTCAAGAAGGTAAAACTTGGCTAGAGGTGATTGATTCTGCTGAGAGGTTTATCAGAAGACATGGAGGGCAAGCAGCCTTTCCAGTAACAATTTCTGTAAACGATATTGCTGCTCATTTTACTTCTAGTCATCATGATTTGGCTCCAGAAGGATGGGAAAAACCAATGATCTTTGAAAAAGGAGATCTGGTGAAATTAGATGTTGGAGTACATATTAAGGGCGCTCTTGCGGATAACGCATTGACAGTAGAAGTTGGTAATGGGAATAACCATACTGAACAGATAAAGGCTGCAAAAGAAGCAAGAGATGCATCTATAGAAAAAATGCACCCAGGAACTCCTTGGCATGAGATAGGAAAAGCTGCTGAACAAGTAACAAAAGATGCAGGATTTGAACCTATCAGGAATTTATGTGGACATCAACTAGAAAGATGGAATTTACATTCCGGTACCTCAATTCCTTCATTTTCCTGTGGACCAAACTCTGGTTTCAAAGGAAATGCAGAAGTCGGAGGAGTATACGCAATTGAACCATTTAATACAACTGGAGATTCAGGAATGGTAGAAAATATACCTCCATCTGGATCTTCAAATATATTGAGAGTTACTGGAGATGTATCAATACGTAAAGCACTTTCAAAAGGTAAATTAAAACCACTAGGTGCAACTATGGCTAGATATATCGAAGAGCGATATAATACATTGCCATTCGCTGCTAGATGGGCATATCCATTATTAGAAAAGCCATTCCCGAATGAAGATGAAGATTCTTTACAAAAGAAATGGAAAGCTATGACTAAGAAATTAACTTCTATAAGATTCTTAGAAGTTTATGAAGCTTTGAGAGATGTTGATGGAGGAAACGTGGGCCAATTTGAACATACAGTTATTGTTACTGATGGAGGCCCTGAAGTATTAACGGTACTTTAAGGAAGAAAACCTAGATTTCTGCTTATTTTGGGCTTTAATCCAAGAAGGATTATGAATTACCAACCCACATCGAACATCGTACAGGTCGTAAGGTTCTGCTGAGTGCATCCCATCCCCTCGCTAATATCTCTCGCCCTGTACACCTAATTATCCATCAGTGCTAACTCTAGTATTACCAAATATTGTTACAGAAATGACTGAGCCTAAAATTAGTAATATCCCCATAGACTGTTGTAATGAGGGGTCTTCCCCTAAAATCAATAATCCCCAAATTATTGTTAAAACCGGCTGCAAAAGCACTGCAAAAGAGGTCTTGGCACCAGGTAGTCTCGGTAATGCATAAGTTATTGCAATCCACCCTCCCACTTGGCAGCAAATTGCTAGAATAATTAGCCAAGCATGATTGGGCCATTCAGGTTGTAGATTAATTGGTTCAACTCCAAGTGAATTTAAAGGCATAATTCCGATTAAAAGAAGACCTAATGCGGCTCCAAAGGTAGCATCAAATTGGAGATTTTGCGCGGGAGCCATTTCCCTATTCGAATATCTATAAACTATTAAAAATGAAGAATAAAAAATAGCAGCAAAAACACCTGCTATCACTCCCTTAAATGGATCTTCGCCATATGGTTTATCATCCCATATTCCAGATATTAGTGCTAAACCTAAGACTACAACAGGTAAAGCAAAAAGTATGGATTTATTTGGTTTCTCTCCGAGGAATTTCCAACTTACTAAAGTAACGATAATTACTTGCGAGTTCCCAATCATGGTAGCTATTCCAGTCCCTATATAATCAATTGCAGTATGATAACCTACAAAGTCTAGAGAAATTAATAATCCAGCAAATAATGTCAAAAAACGAGACTCTCGACTACGAGTATCTTCAGAACCCAGAAGATAAATAATCAATATCAAAACAGGGAGAGCATAGGCCATACGAAAAAATGCTCCAGTAACAGGGTTGGTTTCTGAATACCTGTATAGAAGAGGGGCGAAAGAAATCAATGTCGAGCCGAATAAGGCTATAATCATATTTTTTCGGTCTTCATTGACCGACATTAATTTCATCTCACTCTGTCGATTTTTCGGAAATCATCTTTTGAAGTTCACCACTTTCATACATTTCCAGAGCGATATCGGAACCACCAATTAGTTCGCCATTAATAAAAATCTGAGGCATTGTTGGAAAATCCGACCACGCACAAATAGATGGGATTGCTCTAGGATCTGAAAGAACATCTACACTAGCCCATTTTTCTTCTAATTGACCCAAGACCGTAGCGGCTCTATTACTAAAGCCACACCTTGGTTGTTCAGGAGTTCCTTTCATAAACAACACAATTGGGTTATTATCAACTATCTCTTGTAATTCATCGGGGGTCCAATTAAAACTCATTTTATCTACTCCTTATTTTCTCTACGAATATGTACTCCAAAAAATTCTGTTTTTTTCTCAGAGTGAGGGTCAAAGGCAGTGTCAATTATTGACTCTGCTTGTTCAGTTGTCATGCATTTCAAATCTAGTGCATGGACAATGTTTTGAGAAATGTATGGTTTAAAGTGATTTAAGATAGGTTTCTGTCTTTGTAACGGCCTAACTCCTTGGTAAGAATCTGATATTACACGAACATGGAAATGATCTCCGCTACCATGTAAATCAGTAACTTCAATTTTTGCGTCAGGGACTACTTTTTGGATTTCTGAAACCATCCACGCTTCGGTCACCATGCTTCTCTCTAACGTCATTCCTCTTTGAACCTCGCTGATGAAATACTTCAATTTTTCATTGCTGAAGAGATTTCTTTTAGGTTTTCTTCAACTGTTCCATTTTCATTTATGATTCCACTACCAATAACAGCTACATCAATGCCCCAGCTCTTTACTAAAGCAACATTGTGATGTTTTATACCTCCATCGATCATTAATTTTGTAGATTTACCCCCTGAATTAATTTGATTATCGATTGCTGAACGAAATTCACGAATTTTTGGTTCCATCTCCGGCATGAAGGATTGTCCGCCTTTTCCAGGTATTACACTCATTACAAGTATAAGATCAAGGTTTGATAAAAATGGTAGCACTTCAGATGCTGGTGTATCAGGATTGAGCACAATACCTGCTTGACATCCCCTTGAATGAAGACTATCAATAAGATTTTCAGCATCACTTACCGCTTCAATATGAAATATCACGAGATTGACGCCTGCATCGACATATTGTTCCCATGTTTCTTCAGCATTATTGATCATTAAATGACAATCAACAAAAATTTCGGGACCCAGTTTTTGACGGACGCTACGGACTAAAGAAGGGCCAAAGGTAATTGTCTTATTAACTACCCAATTGCCATCCATAACATCAAGATGTATCCAATCAATACCTTCTGATACCAGTTCATCCATCAAATTACCCAACTCGCAAAAATCTGCTGTAAGTATGCTAGGGGCGATCTGCATAATGCTATCCTCTGGTCAATACGATAAGCCCAAGGTACTCAATAGTTACTACTAAAGTTATGATTTAAAATAACAAATTATTATTAGGGGCAATTCGAACTCGAAGTTTGTTGGTTGTGAGTATGGGCCGAGTAATAGATGCGAGTGATGCTGAATTTGATATGGTAACGAAAAGTAGTGAATGGGTTCTAGTGGACTTCTGGGCGCCTTGGTGCGGCCCATGTAAGATGATTGCTCCTATACTAAATCAGATTGCTGAAGAAAGAGATATTACAATCGCTAAAGTAAACACAGATATGAATCCTCTTTCCATGGGTAAATTTGGTTTCAGAGGCATTCCTGCCTTGGTTCTATTTCATAATGGCCAGGTGGTTGATCAGATGACTGGGGCAAGACCAAAACCGATGTTCGACCAGTGGCTTGGAAAATATATGAATTAATTCAAACCCAATTTCTTAGCTCTCTCGTCAAGAGGAGTTCCAACTTCTCTTAATAATCGTGAACGAAGTGCTTCATGAAGCCACATACCTTCCTCTAATTCCAACATCAAACCTCTTTCAATTAAATCCTTAGGAGGATTTCCATTGAATTTGGAAGCTTTAGCTAAAATTTCCCAAGGAACTGGAGTATCTGACACTGCTAAGAAGGCCAATAATTCCCTGTGATCTTTCGGTAGAACATCAAGAATTTCTTCATCGAGGAATCTAAGCCAATCTTGATGTAAAGTATTGCCATATATCTCTAGCAATTCAAGAGCAAGCGGATGCCCCCCCGTTACTGTAAAAATTTCTTCAATTGGGGCGTCATTTGATATTTCTAACTCAGCGATCCATTCCTTAATTTCCTCTAAATTTAAACCTGACAAAATCAATTCTTCAACTTTGCCTCTTGTATGTACATCACGACGGTCATAAAAAGCGAGATTGGTCCTTGAAATTAGTAATAAACGCATTTGTGTTGATTCAGAAACTTGTAACAATGAACCAAAGAAATTAGCACCGTCGGTCCCTATATTATGGACATCATCAAGAATAACGAGTAACTCTGAAAAGTTATTGCTCAATAATTTCTTTTCATCTAACAAATGAGCTGTAAGTCTTCTTCGAAATAAATCTAGATTAAAAATAGCTCCGGGTTTAAGTGGAAGAGATTCTAAAATGCCATAAGGATCTGAAGAAATATCGTCAGACCCCACGCCCATACGATGTAAAAGACTAGTCGCTATTCCAAGTGAAGTATCCCATGGCTGACAAGGGTAATACATTGCATCTATTTCCTTGTTTGAGGCAAAGAGATTTTTCATCCAGAAGGATACAAGTGTAGTTTTTCCACAACCAGCAATCCCCGAAAGAACGAACATAGGAATTTTTGATTTATACCACCTGTTGATTGTTTCCTTTTCTGATGAACGACCATGAACTTCTCTTGTTTCCGGGGGTCTATTGTGATACGTTGAATGAGCACCGGAAAGTAGTGAAATCGAGCCCGGCGAATTACTCTCCTCAGAACGTATAATAGCACCAAATCTAATATCTCCAAAATTCAGCACACCTTCATGTTGAGCATGCATCAAAACTTGCAATAATGTAAGCTCAGTTTGTAATTTCTTAGATGCTTCATCGGCTCTGATCTCAAGTAATTTACCTTTTTTATCACGAATCAATACTTTCATTGAACGTAACTTTTCAATACGTATTCTAGCAGTTTTGCGGCCCTCGTCTGTTAACTGCCATGTTTTCTGACGACGTTCTTCGCCTCTAACTGCTCTAGTATGTTCTGAAACTAAACCTTCAGAAATTAGTTCTTTCATTGTACGGGATACATTTGGTAAATGAAGTGCACATACTTCTGCAATTCCGGGTCGTGTCATTTCAAATGTTACAAGATAGTGATCTGCTTGATGATCTTGTTCCCAAAGGTGGACTAAAATACGGTCTGATACGGAGACATGGACTCTCATATCACTCGTCACCATGATGTCCCGGAGACGATATTTGGCATCAAGAGTTCGGATTATAGTGTAATAAATTTATCACTATTCTATAGTTACCAAACATTGAGGATATGGTTCTTGCATTGGTGGAAGAAATAATTCGTCACAATCAGTTCCTGAAACTGGTAATGTCAAGATGCTACTAGTTCCTAATCCTAAGGTAACAGCCATTGTCGATACAGGACTTGGAATATAATCCTCGCCGGTTTGAGTTACCAATAGATGAATACCATCGCCACTCGGAATTACTACATCCATACCAAAAAATTCCATTTTAGCAATTACTGTTTCTCCAGGTGAAAGAGATTCTCCATTTTTACCCCCGTTATGGAATCTTAAATCCATTACAGCATGTCCTAAATGCATGCCATTACTTGCTTGAACCATCTCTACAAATAAATGGCCACTTGTAGAAAGTAAAGATATTGTAGCTTCGACATGGAAAGTAGGCGTTCCAATGATTCTAGTTTCAAACTCGAAAAATGGGCATTCGATTGATAATTGCGAGCTGGAAGTAATTGTTTCTCCACCTCCAATAACATTGCACTCATCCATATCATATTGTAGCAATTCTGAGTCCAAAGGGGGATAAGTTTGTTCGACTCTCCAGCCACCAATATTATCTTGAATCTCTGCTATAAGTCTCGGTTGAGGGCCTTGATCTTTAAGATAATAATCGAACCATTCTAATAAATCATCAGCCCAATCCCATCTAAGCGTGAATGGAAAAGCCTCAGCACCCCTTCCACTTGATAACCCCTCATGACCACTTTGCCTATCTGGATAATCATGACCCCATTGACCGTAAAGTCCCTTCACATCAAATCCTGCCTCGCGAAAGATATTATGAGTAGGGAATGCCATATGAGGATCAACATTCCAATCTTGCATACCATGAATAATGTATATTGAACCACCATAATTCTCTAGAGCTCTGTCAAGGAAAGTTCTTTCAGACCAATAATCACTTCCAAGCCACGCAAGATTATCTCCTGACAAATATGCTGCGGGCCCTGCATAATATCCTTCTAAATAACCTTCACAAGCATTTTCAGCATCTTCTAAGTCGCCATCTAAACCAAAACTACCATACACACCATTATGCATTATTGCACCTCTAGCTTCCATACTACCGTTACGCCACATTAAATCGTGTGCTCCAATTAAGCCCGACATGGGGATTATTGTCTTTAGATATTCAGAACCCATTGCTGCGGCTTCCCATGGAGTGGAACCATCATAGGATTTGCCAATAATACCAACTGCTCCATTAGAAAAAGGTGCTGTGCCTAAATATTCAACAGCAGCATCAATTCCTCTTTGTTCATCTAAACCCATTAAGTCCATACAATGATTACTTTCTCCAGTACCAAACACACTTACTTGTGCAACGCCATATCCATGAGGAACAAAATTCTCAATTAAAAAACGGCCTAATCTATCAGCAGGAGTCAAGGCATCGACGTCTCCATCATCATAATATGGCCCGATTTCTGCGATAACAGGTACTTGACAATCCTCAGATATTTCTGCAGAATCGTAATTACATCCTTCAATTACAGGCAACCATAATCCAAGATGGACTTCTGCATCCCCTGTTAAACCAGCACCTCCATCACTGACTGTAATTGATGGAACTGGAATAAAAACGGATTTTACAGGACCAATTTCATATGGGCCGTTAGATGATACTCTACTAAATACATCATCAGTTCGATATTGCATATCAGATCTTTCTTCGACCACAGGTAACCAATGAGAGTCTTCTTTTTCTGTAACTGATATTGTTTTATCTAAACAACCAGATAATACCGGACTTATTATCAAAATTGCCAAGCATAAACTTAGCATCCTCTTTGACATGTATTCAGCGCTAATTGAATTGTTCAAGAGTCTTTGCCATGCTAGATACTAAGGGAATCATTTGGTTTATGAGATATAATTACTATATAATTTCGGAGAATACCAATCAAAGGGTTTGATTTAAGATAGTTATTCCGGAGAAATATGAAT
>CAXFIU010000008.1:0-41919 GCA_964003245.1 uncultured Candidatus Poseidoniales archaeon | reverse complement strand
AATAGTTTTGTGGAGTCCAACCAAAGAAGTAAACAACATCACCGAGTACTTCAGGATCAGACCCCATAGTTCCATAATTCATTGAATTATAATTAAACCAGAACGGATCTTCTTCATACAGAGTGCCGAAAGTCCATGGTGCAACCTCTTTAATTATGTAGGTCCCATCAAGTGTCCCATCAGATAAGGCAGGTTCGTTTCCTGTCTCAAAGTTCCCCCAGAAATCAAACTCAATGTGCTTTTCCTGATTGTAAAGGAACTCATTTTCTGGATCCTGATCAATAAAATCTGTACAATACCATTCTCCGTTCATACTATTGTATTCACAATAATTCCATCTATCTTCAATCTCAGAAATATTTGTATCAGTCCAATGTTCAAAGAGTGGATTAGTGCAATACCATAAATCATCTAATCCCTTAGCGACTTCTTCAGCATTTCCTTCCCAAATACAAGAAGTATAATTCCGCCAAGCAGAAGCAACAAATGTGGAGAGAGACATAAATAATTGATCGCCAAAAACAGTCATTGTTTCTGGATTGCCAAAGAATTCTTGATCATCACCTACTCTAAAAGTAGTTTCATTGGTACCCGAACTTGTCCATAGTTCTATTCTACTGATATCCCAATCTTCTCTGTAGGAACCTGCTGAAAAGTATAATTTGTCATTATACTCGATAAAGTTACCTGGATAACTCCCATAAGAACCATTTCGGATATCCTTGACTAATTCCGTAGTAATTGATAGCCCAGTAGTTTTCCATAATTCTTGACCTACAATACCATCGCTAGCAGAGAAATAAATTAAACCACCAGCTTGAGTCATGTGTGAAGGGCTACTACTTGCCTGCCCAGGATTTATGTCATGAATCATCGTTGTTCCCGATTCAGTACCATCACTTTTCCATAATTCAGTTCCATTAACACCATTATTTGCGGAGAAATATACAATATCAGCGATAGTCATCAAAGCACTTGGTATACTTTCAGAAACACCAGGGTAAATATCTGAAACCATGTGTGTTCCTTGTTCTGTTCCATCAGTAAACCACAACTCAGTACCATTGATTCCATTTGTCGCTCTGAAATAGGCGCCCGATCTTGCCACTGTAATTAATGAAGAATAACCATTAACAGCAGAAGATAAAAGTCCTCTATCATACCCTTCATTGATATCCTTAACCATATAAGTTCCTTC
This sequence comes from uncultured Candidatus Poseidoniales archaeon, assembly GCA_964003245.1. Taxonomy (GTDB): domain Archaea; phylum Thermoplasmatota; class Poseidoniia; order Poseidoniales; family Thalassarchaeaceae; genus MGIIb-O2. The sequence goes on along the minus strand of CAXFIU010000008.1, from coordinate 40,721 downwards.
TTCCGTTCCATCGGAGAACCATAATTCACTTCCATTTATTCCATTACTGGCTGCAAATAATATTCCTTCACCAAATCTAACAGGATCTATTAGGCCACTTGAATACGCTCCTGGAAAAATGTCTTTGACTAATTTTGTTCCCTTCTTAGTACCATCACTAACCCACAATTCTAAACCTGTAGAACCATTATTGCCGGTGAATAAAACAACTTCTTCTAATTCAATAATCCAAGTAAGGCCTGATGAGCCAGGAGGGAGGATTAAATCATCAGTTAATCTATCGAATACGGTGTTACAGAAAGAAAAGCTATTTTTTCCTTCATCAAGATGGAGAATTCCATCATTTGCTTCCCCTTTCCCAGTTCCATCGTCAACTCCTGAGATCACTGTTATACCAGAACTTATTGATGGACAATCAACATTGGGAAGAGGTCTGTATAGAATAACTTGATCTGAAAGCTCTTGCAAAGATTGTTTAGTAGACTCGAGAGCATTGTCAAGACTTTCAATTGCTTCTCCTTCTAACTCAAGAAGTGCTTGTAGTGCTGCTAACTCAAGTGTTTGGTCAACCATGATATTGTATAATGAAGAGGTGTTGTAATCACTAGAGCTTAATTGCGAAAGCAATGCTTGTCTTTCTAAAACTAATTCATCTATTTGTAAGATCATAGAGTTAGAAGAATTATTCAAAGCATCGAGATCATTTCTTAAAGCAATATTTTCATTTATCAAAGCGTCTAACAATAAAGTCATTTCATCTTGATTCTTCTGTAATTCATCTACGTCATCATTTGTCTGGCTAATACTATCATTTGACGCACATCCTGCCAAAGTTGTTGAGACCATCAAAATAGCCATAAATATGCTAATGCCGCTCTTCTGCATATTCTATTCGGAGAATTACACGCTCTAAAAACTAATTTACATTTAAGGGTCAAAAATAGATTAGGAAATCTAATCTTTTAAGAAAATATTCTCTCTATAATAGGATAATTCATCAATACTCCCTCTAATGTCGCCCAATGCCCTATGGCCAGAATTATTTCTCCATTTAGGTAAATCGGGATACCATCTTCTTACCAGTTCTTTAACACTAGTAACATCGACACTACGATAGTGGAAAAAGGAGTGTAGAGTAGGCATATATCTACGTAAAAAACGACGATCTTGCCCGATTGTATTACCGCAAAGAGGCGGAACACCGGCGAGACAATGTAACTGTAAAAATTCTAAAGTTTGCTTTTCCGCTTCACCCATACCAGTTTTAGATGAACGTACTCTTTCTATCAAACCATTTTGTGTATGATGTGAAACATTCCAGTCATCCATTTTTGCTAAGTCTTCTTCAGAAACTGAGATTGCGAAACTTGGCCCTTCGGCAACTATCGATAAATCGCCTTCTGTAACAATTGTAGCAATCTCAATGATTGTATTTTCATCAGGATCTAGTCCAGTCATTTCAAGATCAATCCAAACCAAACGGTCCTCAACCATGCTACTTGCGATGACAGTTCAGTCTTATTAGTTATGATGGAGCATCAGTATGATAATAGATAAGTTATGCGAAGAATATGAGTGGCGTAGGATATATCGAGATTCTCAAAAATAATCACTCTTTTCGTAGATTATTCATAGCACAGGAATTATCCTATATTGGAGATTGGTTTACTGTAATAGCATTATTTATTTTGGCTGGTGAATCAAGTGACAACTCCCCCCTAGCTATAGCCGGAGTTTTAGCAACTAGGAGTTTTTCTTTGGCTGCAATGACACCATTTACAGGTATGTTGGCAGACCGATATTCTCGTAGAGGGTTGATGGTTTGTTCAGATCTTGCAGCCTGTTTAGTTTTATTTATTGTATTACAATTTGATTTATTAAATAATTTATCCTCAGTATATTTTCTAGCAATTGCTATGGTTGCTGCTAAATCAATTTTTGATCCTGCACAATATGCATATCTGCCAAATATTTGTGATGATGAAGAACTACTTACTGCTAATGCATTAGGATCAGGGGGTTGGTCAATTGCATTAGGAATAGGGGCATCAATAGGTGGTTTAACTATAGCAGAATATGGCATAACAACTGCATTATGGATTGATGCACTGACATTTCTAGTTTCAGCAATTTGTATCATGACACTTCCTTTTGGCGGTCCTGATACCAGTGAACGCGAAAGTGTATCTGTAAAAATCGTCACTAAGGAAATTACTGATGGCTGGAAATATATCCTTAGAACTCCGGAAGTTAGAAGATTGGTACTTGCAAAAGCATTGTGGTCTTCAGGTGGAGGGGCACAAATATTTCTCTTGATTTTGATAGGTATGGAGGCCGGATTCGGAGATATTGCTGCAGGAATAGGTATTTTATTCATGGCCAGAGGTTTTGGTTCAGGCTTTGGACCAATGGCAGGAAGACCACTGATGAGTAACAATTTACTAAGGCCATACCTTATCGGTTTAGCAGTCGGAATATCTGGAATATTTTATGGTATAATTTCATTAATGGAATGGAATAATTTGTTATTAGTGATGATATTTATTTCTCATGCATCTAGTGGCTTTAATTGGGTACAATCGACAACTTTGACTCAAGAGCGTGCTGGAGATGAATGGCGAGGAAGAGTGGCTGGTGCAGATTTCTTAGCACTAACACTTATGATGGGATTATCTGCAATCACAGCAGGATTTGTGCTTGAAAATGAATATCTACAACTTAGAGAAGTTATTGCTTTGTCTGCACTGATTCAAATAATTATGGGGATAGGATGGATTGTATTAGCTTCACCAAAAGAGAAAGTTGTTTTCAATCAGAAAAAATCATTAGTTAACCTATAAATCTTTGAAGACCTAATAGTATTATGAGGGGAGCAATAGAGAAAATTACATCTCTAAAAAGTGATTTAGAAGATGTCTGAACTTGAGTTGTGATACGATCACGTATTTCATTATCGATCTTTTCAATCATTCCAGAGGCTGGATCTTTGACCTTTACCAACATCTCTTCTAGCATATCTACTCCTTTGTCAAGAAGACTGGTGAGAATATCTTGCATTGGGTTTTTTTGTTTTGGTTTGTGGACTCCATCATCATCTTCAGAAATCTCAATTATATCTCTCCAAGGCCGAGGAATTGTAAATTCATCCACTGTTTTCAAAAATTCACGACTAACGACGGTCCCTTCTACAAATATTTTAGCTGTTGTTAAATTATACTTGGCAATCGTTTGGATATTTTTCCTTGATCTGGTAACTTTACCAAAGTCAACTATTAGCCAAATAGTACCAGCAAGTAAAAGTAATAATCTTCCAGATTCAGGAGTTTCTTCCCAGCTTTTCCAACCTATATCTCCATCAATTACTAATCTAGCAGTCATTGCAACCAACGCTGGTAAGATAAATGAAAGAACCTCATTGATAACAATCTTCCAGAATCCTTCCATTGGTAATTTCTTAAATTTAGTTAGAAACCACTTGATATGCCCTGTTCTATTTCCTGGAGGCGCATAGGTATTTACTAAATCTATCAAAGGTGGAGCAATGAACAATAACCTTAGCAGAAAAGGAATAATTAGGAGTAGCAAATAAGCTTCCCAAGGAGATTCAGGAGGGACACTTGGGAGTTGAAGTGTGTCCGACATGGGACTAACTGGGACGCCACCTCCCATGAATGTCACCCCTTCATTATCTTGACATTCTTGATAATGTGTCTGCTTGATTTGATGCTGTTCTCAAGAATAATACTGCTAAGATTGCTGAAATAATAAATGCAGTCCCCATGTAATAATGTGTATTTGTCATAAGAATAGCAATTCCGATCAATGAGGAATAAGAAATTACTTGACAAATAATTAGTAATCTTTCTAGCATAACATATTCTAACTCGTTAGTACCATCAAATTCTCGAATATAAGAGTTAATTAAGAAAAATATAGCCTGAAAAGGAAGAGCGGCGGCAAGAATTGTTAGTCCTGTGACTACCACCATATCTGGATCTGCCTGATCTAATTCTAAACCTCGGAATAAAATATTACCCATATTCAGACCTATTATTGAAGCATGAATAGTCCACGCTTTATCATAAGGAGACGTGTTATCTCCTGCCCCATTAGAAGCCATATTAGTGATTGAAAATTAATCAATAGTTGAATATTACTCAAGATTAATCTTTTAATTGTAAGATTTAAGCATAGAATGATAAAAATCCAGATAAGATTTTTTATTCATATAATGTGGCATGTTTGGCTCTTGTTTTGGAAATCTTTGGACTAACAACCATAGCACAATACGGATTATTTGGATTATTAGCGAAATAATTATGATGATAATTCTCGGCCTCATAGAAATTAATTAGAGGGCTTACTTCGGTAACAATTTCATCGACAAAATTTTGTTGAAGGTAGCCTATTACTTCATTCACATCTAACTTCTCAGCTTCATTTTTGTAATATACTACGCTTCGATATTGGGGGCCTATATCATTACCTTGACGATTTAATTGAGTTGGGTCATGGCAAGTAAAAAATACTTCGAGTAATATTCTTCTAGGAATTATATCTGAATCAAAGGTTACCTCTACAACCTCAGCATGTCCGCTATTCTTGCTACAAACCTGCTCATATGTTGGGTTTTCAATATGTCCGCCACTATATCCTGGAATGACCTTTGAGACTCCTTTGAGGCCTAATATTGCTCCTTCAACACACCAGAAACAACCACCACCAAGGACAATTGTTTCCATTACTTCACCTTCTGTAGTTTGGAGCTTCACGCGTGATTTCTACGTCATGAACATGTGACTCAGAAAGTCCCGCATTAGTAATTTTAACAAAATCACAATTTATTTTCATAGATTCAATATCTGGATTTCCAGTATACCCCATACTTGAACGGAGACCACCTGTTAATTGATGTATTACGTTTTCAACCGGACCACGAGCTGGAACTCTGCCTTCAATACCTTCAGGCACATATTTACTTGTATCACCTTGTTCAGACTGGAAATAACGATCATGGGCACCCTTACTCATTGCACCTACTGAACCCATTCCACGATATACTTTGTATGAACGACCTTGGTAAAGGATAACTTCACCAGGCGCCTCATCTGTTCCAGCGAGAAGACTTCCTACCATGACGCAATCTGCACCAGCAGCAATTGCTTTAGCTATGTCTCCACTAAACTTTATTCCTCCATCGGCAATTACAGGTATCTCTAATTTCTTACATACTGAAACTACACTCTGAACAGCAGTTAATTGAGGAACTCCTACACCTGAAACGATTCTAGTTGTGCAAATAGACCCCGGGCCAATACCGACTTTAATTGCATTAGCACCAGCAGAAATCAAAGCTTCTGCCGCAGCTGATGTGGCCACATTTCCTGCAATTATCTGAGAATCCTTGCCAACTATCTCTCTAATTCTTGCAACTGTGTGCAACACACCGTGAGAATGTCCGTGTGCAGTATCAACTACTACTGCATCTGCTCCTGCCTCAAATAATGCAATCGCTCTTTGAATTCCTTTTTCACCGGTTCCTGTCGCTGCAGCAACTCTCAAACGTCCATGTTTATCTTTACATGATTCGGGATTATCCCGACTACGTTGAATATCTCTAACCGTCATCATTCCAGTACATTTACCATCAGAATCTACAACTAATAATTTCTCAATACGATGTTTATGTAGTAATTTTTTAGCATATTCAGGATCTACATGTTCAGGAACTGTGACTAAATCTGTCGTCATCATTGAAGAAACCAGTTGTTCATCATCATCTACAAATCTGATATCACGATTTGTAATAATCCCCACTAGATTCTCATCTTCATCAATTACTGGTAACCCTGAAAAACCATGTTTATCTTTCAATTCACGCATTTCACCAATCGTTGTAGTTGGCTTAATAGTAATTGGATTCAATACTAATCCTGATTCGAATCTTTTAACAGAATTAACTTTCGATGCTTGCTCTTCAATTGTCATATTCCTATGAATAACACCAATCCCACCCGCTTGAGCTAGAGCAATAGCCATACGAGATTCTGTTACTGTATCCATTGCAGCAGACATTATTGGTATGTTCAAAGAAATAGTAGAAGTAAGCCTAGTTCTCAACTTGACTTGAGCAGGAAGTACTGAAGATTCAGCAGGTAACAAAAGTACGTCATCAAACGTTAGAGCCTCTGGTATGCTATCCTTCGCCATTAGAGATGGCCTAGACCATTCCTATTTCAATGGTTGCTATATTGATGCAGAAAAAATAGACTAGAATATCATTAATTTTAGCCTTGCCTTCCTTCAATTGCAATAATTACCATGGCTGCACCTAGAATTATTCGAGGGTCTATCTGATTTCCCTCTGAGATGTCTACAGTGAGTTTTTGGATCACAGGATTAAGCTTTTGAGTAAACCTAATTGGAGGATTACCGGGAAAATCTAAAGCAAATTCCTGAGGGAAGAATAATTTTGTAGGTGGAAGAATTCTTCTAATGATAGCACTAAACAACCTGTCTTCTTTTATCTCGGCATAAATCTGATTATCTGGGTCAAAAACGGAATAACTATCTCGAATAAGTGACTTTCGGAAATTACGCCTGACGCCACCTAAACTTTCACCGGTTTTTGAATCAGTAAAGTCATATCCTCCTGTTAAATCTAAAATATTTCTAGCCTTTATCTTGATTATTTCCTCAGACTCGTTTTCGTCTGTATATACTCTAATATCCTCTTTAAGCTTCAATGCTTTTTGATAAGAATATCCAATTAAGTTCTCCTGACTATCATCAGAATATATATGGAATTTTTCGCCTAAAATCTTGATTAATTTCTTTCTGATAAGGTAGTGATTACTTTCTAGCAACTCTGTCATCAGAGATAACGTAGAGACATTAAGTCATAGTCTATTCGCCTGCAAAATATCTTATTGTGATGCGTAGAATTGAAATCTGAACCTCGATTGGAGGGGACATCTGACACTGCCCCTCTGTGGGAATTGATGTCTGAGTTGATGCCTATGCAGAGCCCTGTAACTAAAATTGAACCAAAAATTGCTGCTCGTCTAGCAAAACAAAGTTATCATTTAGTTGGAGAACACGGAGGAGTCAAGGTTTGTCATTGGACAAAACAGAGTCTAATTGCAGATAGATCTTGTTACAAAGGTACATTTTACGGGATTGAAAGTCATGGATGCATGCAAATGGCTCCAAATGTAGATACCTGTAACTTAGCATGTACATATTGCTGGAGAGAGCCACATTCTGATGCTTTGACAAAAATTGACGATGACCCGTATGAATTATTTCTTCAATCTGTGAAAGCACATAGAAGATTGTTGACAGGTTTTGGAGGACATCCTTCAGTACCTAGGGAAAAATGGCTAGATGCTCAGGACCCAAAACATGTTGCAATATCACTTAATGGAGAACCGACTTTGTATTCTCGGTTAGGTGAGTTTCTAGACATTTGTCATCAACACGGTGTTTCTACATTTTTAGTAACTAATGGTTCATTACCAAAAGTGATTGAAAAACTAGATACTCTTCCTACCCAACTTTATGTGAGTGTAGATGCTCCAAATAAAGAAATTTTTGATAAAATCTGTAAGCCGAAATTTGATCAATCTGCATTTGATAAATTAGAACAAACATTGGAACTTCTTCCAAGTTTAGATACAAGAACAGTTTGTAGACACACACTAATCAAAGGTGAATCACTCGGTCACTGGAAAGACTATGCAAGGCTAGATAATCTTGCAGATCCAGATTTTATTGAGGCTAAAGGTTACATCTACGTAGGGAACTCACAATCAAATCATACTATTGAAAACATGCCATCTCACGATGAAGTTATGGATTTCTCAAGAAATCTAGCGCCATTAGTTGGAAGAGAGGTTCTGTCTGATAGGAGAGAAAGTAGAGTCGCATTAATTGGGAAAGAAATGATTCCGGTTACTTTGCCTAAGAAAATTAGAGAACTACCAAAGGATTTGGGTATAGCGAAGCCTCAGAAATTCACAATACCTCAACTTGAAGAGGTTTTTAGGATTGTATCATAGGCCTACTAGAACCACATTCAGGGCATATTTGATCATCACTTCCTGCATAGTCATATTTACATGCAGGGCAATTAGGAGATAATACCATTGAATTATTTCCTGTAGAGACTGAAACCTTATCTTCGTCAACTCTCTCTAAATGGAGTAAATCTCTATCAATTTCGGACATCTCAAATCTTCCAGGACCACCTAAACCAAGTAATACATCAGGTGGAAGAGTTATAGTTCCTGTATCATCAATAATTAATTCTCTTGATTCGGATAAATCACCGATGTCAACATCAGTCCCATGCTGTGCAATAAAACGACCTTCTCGGAGTTCTAGAGAGCGTTCACAAAATGAGGCTACTTCTCGATTGTGGGTAACTAAAAGGAAGGCAACATCGCTCTCTTCGTGAAGTTCTTTGAATAATTGTAAAACTTCTCTACTTGTTATTGGATCTAGTGCTCCTGTCGGTTCATCAGCTAATATCAACTTTGGATTCGTTATTAATGCTCTAGCAATTGCAACCCTTTGTTGCTCACCCCCAGAAAGTTCTTCTGGCAATCCATATGATCTCTCACCCATTCCAAGTTTATCTAGAAGAGCCTGTGCCTTTGGCCTTGCCTTTCTTGCGAGAATCCCTTGATGAATTAGAGGTTGTGCAACATTGTCAATTGCGTTGAGATGAGGAAGTAAGTTAGCATCTTGGAATATGAAAGAAACTGTCTCCTGTCTCAATCTAACCAACTGCTTACCAGTCAATCTAGTCATTCTAGTTCCCGCTAACTCCACAGAACCGGCTGATGGTTTCATTAATCCACCTAAGCATTTGAGTAGTGTTGACTTACCAGATCCTGATGGACCTACTACAGCCACTGCCTCACCTTCAGTTATGGAAACACTTAGACCTCTGAGGGCAACTACGTTACCATCTTCTGCGTTCGATTCATATATGTGATAAATAGAGTTTGCACGTAGTATTTCATTTGGTTTATCAGACATTTTACTCACCCTTTAGTATTGTAGCCAAATCAGAGTCAAGTGCTCTTCTAGTTGTAAATAATAAAGATATAATTACTGCAATTAGAACCAATCCATTTACGGCAATAATTTCGAACCAAGGCCAGACTAAATCTCTGTCAATAGGGTTGCTCTGACCAAGGAATAATTGGAAAATAAATCCAAATACACTAAAGAATCCGTTGAATGATTCTGAAACAGCCAAACCAAGTGTGACTCCTAAAACCATGCTAACAAGAAGAATAGACATTATCTCGAAAAGTACTAGGCGAATAACCTGATTTGGACTTGCGCCTATTGCTTGTAATATTGCTAATTCTCTTTTTCTCTGGCTCAAAACTAGAGAAAGGAATACGAATGCAGATGATATGGATGCTAGAGCGGCTACAACGAACATCATACTAAGCAATCCAGGTGTTCCGAATATCAAACCACCATTACGCTCATTTTCTTCATGAGCTGTGGACCAATCCAATGCAGAAACTACTCCACTATTACTCTTTATATCCGCACTCAAAAGTTCCAATGCCTTTGCGCATTCTTTATCTCTTTCATCACATAATTCAAACATCCATATTGAAGATGTATGAGAATCAACAACTTGGTCACCAACAAGTTCTCTATACGAACTCTCTCCAATGACTATCGCTGAGGAAGCCTCTATTGAGGTAATGCCAGGTACCCATTGATGACGACCAGCATAATTTACTGTAGATTCAGTAGTGCCAGTTTCAACAGGAAGTCCAAATTCATTTAACTCATATGTAGTGTATTGCAATGTCAGTGATTTACCTATTGAAGGGAAGTCTAGAGATTCACGAGCAGCAGTGCCAGCAGTATATCCGCCGAGACGCCACGTCTCCGACATATCTTCAATATCATCTCCAGGAATTGCCTGAGAATCCCAAATTAATGTATTTTCGTGGCCATCAAATACAACCCAGGTAAGTAACAAATTTCCTTCTTCTTTGGTCTGAGTGAGTGTTCTAGCTACAGATGTCATCGAAGATATGTCGTTGATGTCATTATCTCCAATTGAATTTATTGAAAGCATGATTTTATTGCGAGCTTCTTCTTCAGTCAGAGAACTATCAAATTGGACCATCAAATCGGCACCGTTCTGAGCATTAGTTGTTCTTTCGTCGACCATTGTACCAGTGTGACCCTGTACTGCAGCCAAAGTTACTATAGACAATGTCAACAAAAGAATCAACGACAAACGACTTACAGACGAACTCGAACCAGAACCACTCAGTCCCCTGCGTATGTCTGAAATTGCTGGCGACCAACCAAATAAACGATTTAGGATTTGAGGGCCGGATGCTCCGATTTGAGATAGAACTAGTGCGCCACCTATCCAAAGGAAGAATGGCCCTAGTAGTAGAAGAATTGCATTAAGAATGAAATTAGTGATGAACCCACCACTTCCTATTGGCCCATACCCTCCATTGGATTGAATCCAACTCTCGATAAATGCAAAGACGCCAATAACAAAGGTAAACCAGTGTAAAATGTAGAGAGGTTCTCTTTCATTACTGACTTTTCTTACACCTTCATCAATTTCCATATTGAGGAATCTCTTGGTCGTTACTGTACCTCTCCAATAGGCAAATGCTAGAGTCGCCATTCCTACTGATATTGTTGATAATATACTGAGGATTGGATCTACAGTGAAATCTCCTTCCTCAGTAAATCTAAGGAATCCAACGGCTCGGAGTACTATTTCAACTGCGCCTGTAGCAAGTAGGTAACCTAATCCCCATGCTACAGAACCAATTGCTAGAATTTCAATCATCATCATCCTAGACAAAGTATCTTGAGTACCTCCAATTACTCTATGAATTGCTACCTCTCTTCTTCTTTGTTCTAAAGAAAGTTGTAATCCATAAAGTAATACAACAAATGAAAGCGCAACTATAGGTATTACAAGGATATAATCGAAGACTTGGATTATACCCAAGAAAATATTAAGGAAAGTTATTGTACCTGAGATTAGATCTACATATTCTATAGATATCAGAATCGTATCAGAACCATTACTAACCTCAAAATAGCGTGGAACTGAAGATTTTTCAGTACCTGTTTCATTTCCATTTGAATCATAGACTGGGACAAAACCCTCTGTTGATTCCAAATTATTTTGTAAATCACTGAGCCAATTTGTTGCGTCACGAGTTGAAGATGTTGGCAGTTGGGTTCGATCTACTGATACACCAAGATATCCATGATCATTCTGCATAAGAATTGTTTTCTGCTCATCAGTGAGTACAGAGTCTGTAACCATTACTGGATTGAAAAGTAATGTAGGGTTTCCAAAACTCTCTTCATAAATTGCTGCAAGTGTGAGGTTTGTTACGGTCATAGTGTCTTTGCAGAATATTCTCTCAACCTCGTAATTAGGATCAAGAATAGTGTTACATTCTTCAAATGCCTCTACTGCTTCACTAATCTGATAAGTTTCTGTTACATAAGAAAATGTAAGAGCGTCTATCTTTCCATTTATTTCGATACCAGCCGCACTTGCTATTTTAGATGGCAAAACTACTGATCTATTATTTTCAGCATCAAGCGGAGTGGAAGGCCAATCTCCAAAAATTACAGTATCTGCATGTCTCTTGCCTAATTCACCATCCCAAATTCCGTCACCATAGAATCTTATTGTACGTTGATCATTTATTGGGGGGCCATTTTCAGATGCTTCGGTGTAATCCCAACTTACATTTGACCAGTCAGAAGTTGTACTATTGATTAATTCCACATTCAAAGGCTGTGGATTGGCGAAATCTGAATCAAAAAATCCAGCAATTCGTATTCCTTGACGACCAAAAACAAGACCACAATCTGAAAACTCATCTCTATCAGTAAGATCATCACAAAATGATTCCCAGACAGATGAATCATTAGTTCGGCCTTCCCAATTTCCTGTAGGATCTTCTTGGAAATCTATCTTTGCATCGAAGACATCGTTGCCCAGTGAGGCTTGGAAAAATGTTTGATTCAAGCCTACAGCATATCCCAAGACGGTTGTCATTACAAGAGATGCAAGTAACACTCCAGCAAATATTGCTAATCCTCTTTCCCTACCTCTCCACGCACTTTGAATTGCCAAACGTATGTTATTTGGAGCGGCTAAAATATTTAATCGGAATGATTCCACCCATTTATTTACCCATCTTCTCCAAGAAAATTTTTCGAAACTTAAACTGGGATCGGATAGAACCTTAATTCGATGAAGCCATTTTCGTAATTGTTTCCTTGCCAATACAATTGTGAATATGTTAAACATTACAACTATCCAAGCTATTGTCATCGTAGGAATTACTTGTGAAAACAGAGAGTTCAAATCCATCAGTTCACCTCCTCGATTCCCCACGCAGAACGAATATCAGAAGCTGCAGTTAGGCCATCTTTCAACAAAAGCATCCTATCAGCCATAGACGCTTGTAGAGGATCATGAGTAACCATTAGAACCGATATTCCATCTTCACGACATAGGTCTTGGAAGAGATGAATTATTTCTTGAGCACTTTTAACATCGAGATTCCCCGTAGGTTCGTCTGCAAGAATCAAAGATCTAGAACCCGATATTGCTCGAGCAACAGCTACCCTTTGCTGCTGACCACCAGATAACTGGTCGGGGATAAAATTCATCCTATCTCCTAATCCCACTCTTTCAAGAGCTTTACGTGCTCTATCTTCCGCCTCAGCCGATGGAATACCTGATAGTTCAAGACTGAAAATTACATTATCAAGAGCAGTTAATCTCTCAACAAGATGAAAATCTTGGAAAATCCACCCTACACCGCTCCTACGTACATCGACAACCTTGTTAGGTGATTTCGTGCCATATTCGAAAGAACCTAAGGTAATTTTACCTGAATCAGCCTCTAGTAAACCACCAATAATATTCAGTAAAGTACTCTTTCCACAACCACTAGGGCCCATTAGACTTACCAACTCTCCCTTCTCGACTTTGAGATTGATTCCCTTTAGGACCTCAAGTCTTCTTCTGCCTGAGCCAAAACCTTTTCTTAGACTATCAACATACAGCACAACACTTGGAATTGCGGTTCGCTTAAACAGTTATTGTATTTTTGAACAATACAAAATTAGTTGATTGCCAACTCTTTCAAAGAAGAAATTGATATGATTTGAAGAGTTTCTTCGTGTGTAGATTCAAGAATAACGGGGCAGGCTAAACCAAGATCATATGCGTCCTGCCAAGTCTGGGCACATACACACCATCTATCACCTGGTTTCAGACCAGGAAAATTAAACTGAGGGGCGGGAGTTATCAGGTCATTACCTCTTGATAAAGCAAAATCAAGAAACTCTCTAGTTACTTCGCAACAAACAGTATGGAGGCTACGGTCTCTTCTATCAGTATTACAACAACCATCTCTAAACCAACCTGTCAATGGTGAAGTTGAACATTTTTGCAATTCAGTTCCAAGTACATTAAACGAGGGTAACATAACAATCAAAATCCTATTCTTCGAAAAGTAAATCGTAAGCCTTAGACAATGCAATTCCATGAGCTGTGGGACTTAATAAATTTCTAACATATTGAGTCAATTTGAGATTTACTCGGCGTTCTTTGCCTTTATCCATCTTCCATTCTGAGTGGATAGTTTCGATAGCATCAATCCAGGCTCTTAATTCGTCTACTGGTAGAAGATATTCATTCGGAATTATTTCATTATGAGCTGCAGAATCTGAAGCTAGTACTTTACATCCTGCAGCCATAGCTTCAGCAGGAGGATAACCAAAACCTTCTGAAACGCTTGGAAATAATAATGCTTCAGCATGTTGAAATGATGCAATTAACTGATCCTCGTCGAGTCTAATGTCACTACCTATGTTTACCAAATTTATTTCTCTTGAAACCTCTGGATCTAATCCTAAAATTATATCATTTACTAAATCTAATCGTTTTCTAGGTTCATTACTCCCCACAGTGATAATCAAACATTTTTCAGAATCATAAAAATCACTAATTAATTCAGAAGATTTAGGATTAAATTCAGGATCCCAGTGATCTACGTCTATCTGATGCCTAACAAGAGCTGTTTTCTTATTTGGGAAAAGACGCTTTACTTCATTTCGCGTTGATTCTGAGATGCAAATTAGTAAATCAGCACGACTTAAGCCTGATTTTAATTTATTAATATCAAATTTACGAACTAAATTTGGATTATTTTCACCGACATTGATTACATCATTATCTATAGTTATCTTTCTAGGATTTATATGAAATAAATCGTGAACTGTAACTGCTACAGGAATTCTACTATTTTTAGGAACTAAATGAGCTTGCTCTTGGTCAGTAATGTGTAACAAATCAGCAGTTGAAAATTCTGTTTTTTCTTTAACTGCATTCGGATGAACTCTCCATCTATTCCAAATTCTTGATAAAATATTATCCTTTAATGGATGTTCGATTATACCTGCTAGAGTCCAGTCTCTAACTAATGTTTTTTCTAACACTGAGACCAATGAAAAATGAGCCCTACCAAGACCAGTATTAGGGCCTAGAGCTCCCCCTCTAGCTAGTAAAACACGTCTAACCACAGTACTCGTCAAAGCGTATCTGACTTAAACGAGAGCAGTAGATGAAGAGGTAGATGTCTAGTTATGCGGGGTCAAGTTCGGCTGCGAAACCGCGGCTATTGGTCGTAAAAGGCTGTTTTTCGGCAATGGGAGGTGCAGAAAGAGATTTGATAAGAAATATTCCCTTTCTTTCAGAAAAATTCGTCGTTAAAGTTGCAACACTTGACCCTGTTGATGAATTGGAATCAATTTGTAGAGAAATGGACTTTGAACTAATGACTCCAGATAACTCATGGATTATCTCAGATGATCCTCTGTCAATTATTCTCGATAAAGATTCAAGTCTGAAAGCCTGGAAAGAAATTGAAGGTTTAGATTCTGTAATTGAGAAATCAGACTTCATCCATATTGTTAGTGGAGATGGTTCTATGTCAATTATTGACTTGATACCTAGTTCAATTCCTGTTCATCTTCATCTTCTTGAACCTCACAGAGGATTGCATGAAGATGTTCTACACATGAAAGTAAATGGTCGACCAAAAAGAAATATTGGATTGACTAAAACCCTATTGTCTAGAGCAAGAAAAAGAGATATATTGCGGATTAAGAGTTTTAATTCTAGAGAAAAATCTTCCATTAGTGGTAATTCAAAGTATACAGTATCTAGAATAAAAGAAATATACAATATTGATGCAGGATTGTTATGGCCAAGTATTGATTTAGAAGACTTCAGTAAGAATGAGGGAGATAGTGAATTTATCAAGTTAGACAGTCCCTATGTTGTAAATATTGGTAAGGCTAGTTGGGTCAAAGGAACTTGGGAGACTATCTCAATTCTTGAAAAAACTAATCTTTCTCTAGCACACATTGGTGGAGGAAATAAAGAAGATATTCGTCTACTAGAAGAACATGCTGAATCATGTAAAGTTAAGGTATGGTTTGCCCCAAGATTAACACAAAATGAATTGGCAATTGTATTGAGAAACGCAAGAGCTAGCATAAGTTTAGCTCATGGAGAACCGTTTGGATTAACTCCTATCGAAGCATTCGCTGTTGGTACTCCTGCAATTTATGTTAATGAAGGAGGATTCAAAGATACAATCGTAGATAAAGAGAATGGAAGACTAGTTGCAAGAGAACAGAGAGAAGATTGGCATTCCGCCCTGAAAGATGCCGAAAATAACGAGAATAGAATTAGATGGTCCGAGGCAGGTAAAGAAAAAATCAAATTTCTTGATTTGAGTTGTGAAAAACATACAGAAAGAATTTACGATATTTACAAGAAACTCAAAAACTAATTTAATCATTAAAAGAAACTTTGATTGAACTCGATCTTAGAGAAATTACTACCGAGATAAGTCCAAAGATTACTAATAATATACTAAACCACTGATTAATTACTATAGAATTCATAAAATCAGGCCAAAATGGGAAAATATCTAAGGTAGATTCTCCCAAAGTAATCTTAGATCCTATAGACCCTAGTATTATTATCGAGGTAAGTGCAAATGAGGCAGAGATCATCTGTAAATTGGATAAAGAGGAGTGATCCCAAACTTCTGGTCCAAATCTTACCCTTCCTACAAAATATGAAGCACTAAAACCGAAGGCTATGCCTGAGAAAAGAAATTTATTGTAAAAGATTGCACCTCCAGAATTAGTAGAGGAATAATTTCCTGAAATCATCGCTAAAGGAATTACTATCATTGTAAAAATTGATGCAACGTATGCTGCCCTATCCAAAGTGAGCTTTGATGATTCAAGATTTGAAATATATGAAGAAAGCCATACAAGAATCGCACAAATACCCATCATAACGCCTGAACCAGCTACTAACCCTACTACAAGATGATGTAATGCAGTCATAAACATCATTCATCACCTCCCAAAGATACTGCAGGATCTGCTACCCATTCATTCTCCATTGGATCCCATAACCAGCCAGGATTCTCTTCTGATTTTATGAGTCTTGACCAATACTCATCATCTAATTCAGTAACAGATGATTCTTGATTTACGATGATTGATTTTTCAACTTCTTCAGTATTATCAATGATTTTATCGACACCTCTTGGTGCAAACCAAGATTGTAATGAAACCATGAATCCCAAGATTATCAGAGCGAATGAGATTGATTGTAAATTTGCTCCTAATGAGGTGCCATCAAAATATGGCTCAGATGTACCCATAGATAACCACGGCATGGTATTACTAAAATCGCCCATTGATGCAACCATTTGATACTCAATCCTTGTATCTCCAAGAGTTGCAGGGAGTGACACTTCCCATTCCTGATCTGCTACCATCTCAACAGTCGCTTCATGTGATCTAGTCTCACCTGAAAGTCTCCAATAAACAGTAAGAGATTCGGTATTAACAGTTCTAATTTTAATTGTTGATGAATCTCCAGATATTCTTTCTTCAGGAGATGTCCAACCTTCAGCGAGAGTAGGATAATTTTCTGGAATAGGCTCAATATTAACAGTAATACCTTCAGTTTCGCCTATGAATGCTTTATTATTATGATTGTAATAACTACCGTGATGAATTGAAACATAAATTTCTTTTGGCCCTAAATCATCTGGAGCTAATAATACCCAACTAACAGAAGCTCGATTATCAGAAGATACAACTTCAACGTAATTTGAAAGTCCCCCATTTGGATCTTGTATTATTGTCCAACCATAATCTTCTGGATGGTCATCATTTCCATTCTTAGAACTGAGTAAGAATATACCAACTAAGCCATTATCAGATGTATCTAGATTACTAATAGAGACAGATATCTCAGTGGTTGTACTAGAATAAGCTGTGGAAGACATTTCTACATCAATTATTGCTGAGGAAGTTGAAGATAGACTTGGATCTCCATGACAGGATCCTCCACAAGTATAGTCTCTGTCACTATCTCCTTTGCCTCCAGGATTAGCTACTCCGGAAGAGGTTGCTAATAGTAGAACTAGAATTGCACTCAGCGTGATTATTCTTGATTTCATGATTGTGACCTCCTTTTCTTATCTTGTAAACTAATAACCAAGCTAGAAACTGCTAAAATCAAGAATATTAAAGTTAGAGGAATTGACAAGACTGTGATTGAACCAGTTGGAGAATTATCCACATGATTAACAACAGATGAGGCATCTACTGGAACAACATTTGTTTCATTATCTAGCCACAATATTTCATTATCTCCTACGACCATAGTCACAGCATAGTATAAATTCGAAGCAATAGGTGCGACCTCATTCCAACTATTTTCGCTAGTAATGCCAACTAATTGCATCTGATCTAATATTTCAGTTGAATAAGATGAACGATAAATCCGGTATTCTTCAGCATTACCCGACCAACTTAATTCAATGTCTGTTTTACTAATATCTGAATTTAGATTGCTAACCATAGAAACTGGACCAAGAGAAAATAAACCTTCTATTGTGATAGATGAGTCAAGATTATCTGTAACTGTCAACCTAACGGTATGAGTGCCTTCGCCCAATAATACCTTAACGCTAGATCCAGAAAATGATTGCCCATTTATTTGCCATAACCAATTATTCACAGTACCATCAGGATCTAATGAAGAAGAACCATCAAACATAATCATTGAACCAGATATCGAAATCTCTGGAATGGTAGACCAAGAAGGTATGGGTGGTAAATTTGATATCTCAACAATTGCAGATGATTGAGAAGTTAATCCCCAAGGATCTCTAGCAATAATTTGTACTTCCCAAATTTGCCCTGGTTCTAATCTTTCAGAAGGAACTAACGATTCTCCATCTAAATCAGAAACCTGATAACCATTCCTATACCAAATTACATCAAAGAATAGGGGTTCATTATCAGGATCTAAAGAAGAGGCTAGTACTACTAGATCTTCTAAAGAATTTGCAATTCCGAGTTGAGGGAATGAATCTGGAGCCCCTAAGTATCCAGTAGTACCTGAACCGAGAGATATAGTTGGAGTTGCAGGAGCTCCATTCATTATGACCCTAGATGGAGTGGTCATTGAACTTCCTAAATCCTCTCCATCACGAGGGATTACTTGGACAGACCAATGTTGATCACGATATACTGATTCAGAAGGTATAGTTATTAGACCATCAAAATCTGGTTCTCTTTCACCATTTACCATCCAATATATTTCACTACCTGACTCTAAATCACCATCTAAATCAAATTGTTCCCAAACCACTGTTAGATCTTGATTAGCAGTGAGATTACCTTCAGGAAGCATGGTTATAGAAGTAACTTCAGGGGGACTATTCAGTATAGTGATACTATCCGCATCAACCCATTCAGACCACACTAATGAATCTGATACTCTTACACTAGCATGCCATATCTGATCCTTTGCAGTTGCATCAGAATTAACCCACGTCAGGTCATTGAAAGCTGAAACTTGGTAACCATCTCTAAACCATCTAATTTCTGTACCTGCGAGATTATCTCCATCTGGGTCGAACCATCCCACAATTACCTGTAATGCATCATCAGTATATGCATTAGAACCCTGAGAAATATAGGCATTAGCGGTCGGAGGAGTGTTTGAAGAGCCTATTACAATCAGTCCAGTAGATTTAGTCAATCCATAAGATGTACCATCAAATGGAGTGATTCTAGCTTCCCATTCATCACCTGAACGGATCATCAGAGATGAAACTGTAAGAGAATCATCAAGATCACTAATTCTAACACCATCTAAATACCAACGAATCTGAGAGTCTTGTTCATTATCTCCATCCAGATCAAAGTAATCGTAATTCAGATTAATATCATCTACATCACTCGGAGATTCAGGAGATATCTCAAGATTTCTGGCTATTGGAACGGTGTTTTCTATGATTATCGGGTTCAGAGAAACAGTATCTCCTTGATCTTCATTATCTGAAGGAGTTACTTCAACACGCCATTCTTGACCCTTAGATATCCAAATATCAGGTACTGACTTCATGTCATTAATTTGGGCTATCTGAAGTCCATCTCTAAACCATCGAATTGTCGTACCTTGTTCTGAGTCACCATCTGCATCATTGTAATCATATTCTACTCCAAGACCTGTTTCTTTAGTAGGAATAGAAGGAATATAACGAACATTTGTGGCATTTGGAGGATTATTACTACTTGCATTTGACTCAGGTAAATTCCAACTTCCTGTATCCCATGAATCTCCCTGATTATTTCCATTTCCATTTCCATATAGAACTGCTAAATTGAATACTATAGTTCCAGAACCTCCAGTTGGTGCTGTCCAGTCTGCCGACCAAGAACGAGAAGATGTTCCATCATGAGTTAATTCACCATTAACAAGTTTGACATTACTACCTAAATTACTCCATGTACCAAGATTTGCATCTAAATTGAATCCTCCAGTGCCAGGAATATGAGGGCCACCATCCCACATTAGATTGTAAGTTGTACTAGCCACATAACCTGAAGATGGAAGTCCACTTAGAGACACGCTCATTGATGAACTTGAACCATGACAAGAGCATCCGGAAGTTGAACTTCCAGTTTTACCGGAAGCATTTGATTGAACGGTTTGAGCTGTGGAGATTAAAAATAAGACAACCAAAAAAACCGCTATGCGCCGTGACATCACTATGTCCACGGGAAAGAGATATTGAATAAGTTACTCCATAGACTGAGTCTATTACGCCGTTGCATTCATGGATGAGTTGTATCTCGCAAGGCCATGAATACTGTAAATTCAGTTGCAATTATCGGCGCAGGTAACATGGGCTCGGGAATTGCCCAAAAGTCTGCTCAAGAACAATTTGAGGTTCAAATGGTTGATCGTGAAAAACAGTGGGTAGAGAGAGGAGAAAAAATAATCAATGATTTTCTTGAAGAAGCTATTCAAAGGAGAATATTCAAACCAGAAAAGGTTGAAGAAATTAAAAATCGGATTACGGGTGTCGTAGGTACTGAAAATGTAGCTCCGGATACAGATTTAGTAATTGAAGCAGTTTTCGAAGATTTCGAAATCAAGAAAGAAGTTTTTAACATTCTAGATAGAGTATGTGGTGAAAAAACAATTCTTGCATCTAATACCTCATCCTTGTCAGTAAATGAATTAGCAAAGGCTACTGGAAGACCTGAGAAATTTGTAGGTTTACACTTTTTTTATCATCCGGCTAAAAATAGATTAATTGAGATTATACCTGCTGAAACAACTTCTTCGGAATCATTAGCAGCAGTTGAACAATACTGTAAAACAATGGGTAAAGTTGTGATTATTTGTAAAGATAGGCCGGGATTTGTAGTAAACAGATTCTTTGTTCCCTGGTTAAATGAGGCTTGTCATCTTGTTGATGAAGGTGTAGCATCAATTGCTCAGATAGATGCTGTTGCTGAAAAAGCATTCAATATTGGAATGGGGCCTTTTGCCTTGATGAATTTGACTGGTCCATCAATAGCACTGCATGCTACAAATTATCTTGCTGAACAATTAAATTGTACTCGTTATTATGGTGCTGAATGTCTAAAACATACTATTGCTAATTCAGGAATGTGGGAAATTGATGAGAATACAGAATGTGATGATGAAACATCAAAAATAATTAAAGAAAGGCTATTAGGACAGGTTTTTGCTGTTTCTGCTCAGATTGTAGAAGAAGAGATATGTTCAATCGAAGATGTCGATAGAGGAGCAAAAGTTGGATTAAGATGGGCAGAAGGGCCATTCGAGATTGCTAACAGGATTGGGATTGAAAATGCAAAAATTATGGCAGCACAATATGCAAAATTGGCTGGATTTGAATTACCAATATGGATCAATGAAAAAGAAGGAAGTTTTAATTTTAATTACATTGATACAAAGATAGATGGAAAAGTTGCGAGAATTGTACTAAACAGGCCCGAAGCAATGAATGCTCTGAATGAGGAAGTTGTGAATCAATTAGGGAAAGTTCTTGACGAATTAAACTCTAATGAAAATATTTCAACAATTATACTAGAAGGAGCTGGGAAGGCATTCGTAGCAGGTGCTGATGTCAAATACTTCGTAGATAAGATTCGTGAAGATTCAATAAAAGATATTTATGATTTCACATCATATGGTCACGATGTTTTGAATAAACTTGAGAATTCTCAGAAAACAACTATTGCACTGACAACAGGTTTAGCTCTAGGAGGAGGATTAGAACTAGCATTGTCATGTGATTATAGGATTGGGACACGGAGATCACAATTCCGTTTTCCAGAAACAAGTATTGGGATATTTCCCGGATTGGGAGGAACGCAAAGAACTCCGCGTATTTGTGGAATAGAAGCCGCTAGATATGCTGTTCTAGCAGGGAACTTCCTTGACTCAAATGTTGCTTCAGCATTGGGAATTATCACTCATTTGACTGACCCAGCAGATATCAATGAAACAATTACTACTTTATCAAAACAAGGGAAACCAGAAAATAAATACCCTAGTCAACCAAAAAATATAGAGCACCCAATCTCAAAATTTGCTAAAGAATTCTATACAAATGAAAATATGGGTGAAATAATGTCAGGGAAAATTCCTAAGAATTTTAATGGTGATGAAAAACTAGCTTCAAGACAGATAAAGTCTCTAGGCTTCACCGCACCTATAGCACTAGGAATTGCAAATGAACTTCTCAATGAAGCTATTGAAACAGGAGAAGATCTAAATGCTGGCTTAGAAAAAGAGTTGTCCAATTTAAACAAAATTTTCCAATCAAAAGATGCATTAGAAGGTTTGTCGGCATTGATCGAGGGAAGAAGGCCTAATTATACAAACTCCTAATTCTTCGAACACCTATTTTCTCTGAAGTCTAAGTTTTCTCCTTGGAGATTGGGACCAGGCAGGAGCTCGATATTCAGCCATGCCTTTAATTGCAAGTTCTAGAAAGTATCTAAAACTCATAATTTCGCCTCCTTATTATCCATTTCTGTTTCTTTCATTGTTTCATCTAACCATAATTCTAACCATTTATCCATATTAGTTTCCTCCTGCACCTTAGTGTAGTTTTCACACTGAGCGAATGACCTTTAATATATGAATTAGAAAGTATTTGAGCATACACTAAGGTGCATTTTATACACTAGATGCTGTTGGGTACATTTGATAATTATGACTCAGACACGGATGAATGTTTCAAATAAAGATTGGAAAAAGATCAATTCTGCCTTAGATCAAGTGCAAGATAATGGAAGAGATATTAGACAGATTTTTCAATCATACTATGAAGAAGGCGAAGAAAATATGGAATGGGAGGTAGATGCTGCAGTGGCCTCTTTCAGTATGTTTAGCTCTAGATGGACAACTGAGATTCTATCAGCCCTATACATAGCTGGCGACAAAAGATTCAATGAATTGAGAACTTTATTAAGAGGAATTTCAAGTAGAACATTATCTGATAAATTAAGGGCTTGTCAAGAAAATGGATTAGTTGAAAGAGTTGTTGAGGATGGCCCTCCAATTCGTGTGATTTACAGATTAACTACTCATGGAAGAAATTGTGGAAGATTATTAGGACCATTAGTTGCATATATGAAAATACACAATGATATGGTCGTTTCAGAAGATTGATTCGATAAATGATGCGTTATCGACTCAAATGACCGATTCTTTCAAAGACTAGTTCGTCAGAAAATGGTTATGGCTTTACTCCAACAGTGGCGCAGTAGGCGTTCTTGGGCCGTTGATGGCATTATTGCCCTAGGAGGAGCTACAATCGGCATTACAAGTTTAATGCCTGCACTAATTCCTCCAATTGCCGAAGGAACGATATCTTCACCGAGTGAGCACCCTTGGGAGCACCCTGTACGTGCAAAGATTTTGACCACTCTAGAAAAATCTCCAGGACTACATTTCCGTGAACTACAAAGAAGAATGAATGCAGCAAATGGAACTCTGAGACATCACTTAGATGTTTTAGTAAATGAAAAAACTGTAACAATTATTCCTGTTAACGGAAGAACCTGTTATTATGCTGGCGCACCTGCTCAAATAGAGATATTATTGGGAACGGGCGTTAGAGATGAAAAAAGGGCAGCTGCAATGTTACCAGTGGGGCTCTCAAGTCTACAAAAGTCAATTGTTGTAAAACTTGCAGTATCTTGTATTCCTGAAAGTCAAGCACAACTAGCAAGAGATTTAGGAAGATCGAGGTCTGCAGTCCATTCTGCTATTTGTGTCCTCAGAAATAGAGGCATTGTATCACTCAATAGTTTGACATTAGCAGATCATTTGTCAGGATTAAAAAGTTCGAGGATTGAATATAATTGGCTCGACTTGAGAGCAGAGTATGCTTGATTCGCCCAAATTATAGAGAGTTTAGCAGAATGCTCTTACACTCTGAATTATCGCATAAGGTTGTATGTTCAGACTAAGGCTGGTAGAACAACCAATGCCTACTGGTAGTAAAGACACTCAAGTTCTTCTAGAATGGTTAATTGATTCACTTTCTCTAGTTAGAAGAAAATCTGAATCTTGGAATATTAATGATGAGCCTAGTGCACTGCATAGAATGTTTACTGGATCATTATTGATAGAGCCACTTCGTGGATGGAATACAAAAGAATTGGGCGATTCTTGTGGATTGTCACAAACTGCGATGCATAATCAGATGCTAAGACTGAGAGAATCTGGACTGGTGTCATCCGAACTCAAAGGAAGATGGCACATACATGTGTTAAGGGGAGGCTCAATGACTAACGCAGTCGAATTACTGGGAGTACAGGCAAGGAAAATTCTTGATATTCGCCTTTCAGAATTATCGGATTTAATTATTTATTCCGAAGAAAGGATGATGACTGAAGCTGAGGATGAGGAAAGGAGATTTAAAATTAAAATTGCAGAACCAAATGCTACTATTGAGGGAAAAGATAGAATTGACTCATTAGTAGAAGATTTAGGTCTAAATGGTGAAAGAGGAAAATCAGATGATGATTTGGCGAAAAAAATAACAATCGAGTTATCGCAAAGTCATAGAGCAATTACTCTACTGGTGCTGGCAGAAAGATTGGATGAAACAAGATCAAGAGTACAACGAGTACTAGAAAGATTATTGGAAATGAGTATCATTGAACGTGTCGCCATGCCAGATAGAATTGCACAGGATGTATATCTTGGTTTGATGAGACAATTTGATGCCAGAGGAGAAGAATGGTTAGTTACTAGAGGAGGTTTAGGAAGATTGGCTCCTGAAATAACAAAAAAAATCATTTTAGGAATTAATAAAAAAAATCTGAGTATTGAGAAAATACAAAAAATACTTGAAGATGTGGAAATTGAAAATCAAAAATTATTACTAAATACACTAGGAGGAAGAATGCCTTATGGATTCAGAATTGCAGGAAAAGATGGAAATGAGGTTAGAGAAAGAGTATTGAGTCGTTTAGATAGAACAATTCGTAGACTAATTACAGTAGCTGAGAGAATAGATGATTCTCTACAATAATAATCATTTTCCGCCGATAACAAAGCCTTTCCAGGCTCTCATATAGTCGATAAAAACAGGACTTAGGTCCATCTCAAGAAGATGAGATTCAGAAAATGGAGGCCTCTGAGGAGAGTATGAGATATCTGAAATATATTTTGGCCAATCAGGATGAGCTATTCCAACTCTAGCAACGCCAACTAAATCAGCACCTTCATCAAAAACATATTTGGCGTCTTTTGCTGTCCAGACCGCTCCTGTAGATATCAATGGTAATGAATCAGGGATTACGCCTCTAAATAACTTAGTTAAACTTCTATTCTGTGAGTCAGATTCTATTTTCTGAAAGACATCCCAACATGAAATATGTAACATATCTATTTCCAATTTAGATAGGATTTTAGCTAATTCGAGGCTGTCTTCAAGGAAAATTCCTGCCTTTTCAATAATTGGAGAAATACGTACAGCAATTAGGAAATTAGGATTTGTTCTTTCTCGGATTAATTTGATAATCTCTCTCAGAAATTTACTCCGTCCTTCTAAATTGCCACCCCATTCATCATCTCGACGGTTGGTTATTTTACCTAAAAATTGGCAAATCAAATAAGAATGTGCGCCATGTAATTCTACTCCATCAAATCCTGATTCCTCACACCTAACTGCGGCATCTGCGAATGAATTAATCATTTCTTTAATTTCATTATGTTCTAAAGCCTTAGTGTAGATACCATCCATGCCTGGTTCAGTGTTAATACTCGCAGAAACAGGTTGTACTCCATTGATACTCTTTGGAGCCCGCATACCACCATGGAATAATTGAGCGAGACTAATTGTTCCTGATTGTCTCAGACCAGTTGCTAAGTCGGTTAATCCAGGGATATGATGATCCCCCCAAACGCCCATTTCTCCATTCCAACCACGCCCAGTTTCTGTAACGTTTGTTGCCGCAGTTGTAGTAATCGCAAAATCACCTTTAGCACGTCGGATGAGCCATTTCTTCTCTTCTTCAGATAGAATACCATTTTCATAACTCTGTTTGTTAGTCATTGCAGCTAAAACTGTTCGATTTTTCAGAACCGTGCCTGTCCTAGGTAGGACAAAACTATCTTTAGAACGCATTTTCTCAACTCTTGAATTATTCAATCCTAGACTATTCGTCCTTCCATTCCACCGGCAACCTCGATAACCTGTCCAGTGATATGGCCAGAAATGTAATCTGATGAAATGGAAACAACTGTGTTCGCCACATCTTGTGGTGTTGCTAATTTTTTGAGAGACATCGTGGCAGTAGCTCTATCTATCAATTCTTCATCAATACCATTTTCCAGTTTCTTAGGAGTGACTGTCCACCCAGGTGAGACAGCATTAACTCTAATATTACCAAAATTAGAAACATCATTCTTCAATGACATAAGTAACCCAGAAGTAATCGCTCCCTTTGCTGCTGCATAATCAGAATGACCGGATTCTCCATAGATTCCTGCCGTTGAACCAATAAATACAATCGAGCCACTTTTATTCTTAGAAGCATGTTTGAGAAAGCTTCGAGCTGTGTTAACTGAGACATCTAAATTAGAAGAAATTGTTTTTTTCCAGCGCTCTGAATCTATATCCCATAAAGGTAAAGGTTCTGGTGGATAATAACCAGCATTTGCAATACAAACATCTATTCGATCATATTTTCCGATAATCTTTTCAAACATTAATTTTGTTTCAGATAATTTTGTTAAATCTGCTTTAATAGAAAAGCCTTGAATTTCATCAGCAATCTTTGCAGCATTTTCTGAAGAACTATGGTAATGAACTATGACTTTGGAGCCTTCAGATGCAAAGGCTTTGCAAATCTCTTCACCTATTCCTCCAGCACCACCAGTCACCAGAACGACTTTATTCGAAAGTCCGGTTTCCATAAAATCACCTAATTATAATGTTCTTAATTGACGATTTCCAGCTCCGCCATAACCTATCCAATCATCGGGTTTGTTACCAAGAATTGAGTCGATTTCTGACATATGCTTGTCATTCATCTTCTCTGCAATCTCTATGCAACCAAGATTTTCAATCATCTGTTCAGGTTTAGTGGCACCAAGAAGAATTGTACTGACATTAGAATTCTTTAGACACCAAGCTAACGATAGTTGAGCAGTAGAGCAATTAAAATTGTCAGCAGCATAATCTGTAAGTTTTTTGACAATCTCAACTTCTCCGTTCTTCTTACGCATTTCTAGATCTTCAATCAACCACTCATAGCCTTCTTGAGTTGGACGAGAGTCTTCGGGAATTCCGTCATTATATTTTCCAGTCAAGAAGCCAGACCTAAGAGGCGACCAAATCGTTGTTCCGTAATTATATGGTGGCTGATATAGTGGAAAATATTCTTGCTCAAACCTCTGTCTATGGAGCATATTGTATTGAGGTTGCTCGAACATTGGTGGTTCCAAGCCTTCTGATTTAGCAAACCAAATCGCCTCCATAATTTGAGCTGCGGACCATTCTGAAGTACCCCATGATGTGGCCCAACCATTTCTTACTGCATCTGTCATAGCTCGGACAACTGTAGATGTCGGTGTGAATGGATCAGGACGATGACAAAAAACCATGTCAACATAGTCCAATTGTAATCTCTGTAAACAATTATCTAGACCCTCCATGATGTGTTTTCTTGAAAGCCCAGATTCATTGACTCCGTTTCCACCCCAGAAAATCTTTGTCGTTATAACAATATCAGAGCGTCGCCATTTTTCGGGATCTTCTTCTTGAAGTTCGGATAATGCAATACCAAAAATTCTCTCGGCTTCGCCATTAGGATTACCATAAGCCTCAGCATGATCGAAACAGTTAACTCCTGCATTTCTAGCAATTTTCATACATTCTTTAGCCATTTCAACTCCTTGACTATCCTGTAATCTATCTTTGACGCCATAAGTTGCCCAAAAACCATACGACAATACAGAAACTTGAATACCAGTATTTCCCATCATCCTGTAGTACATATTATCACTTGACATGAACTCTTTACTCGGTTCTTTGGTTTCAAGATTTTGGTTTAGGAAAGTAAAATATCATATCCAATTTTCGAGATTAAAGAGAAAGAAATAATGAGGAACAGAGGACGTAGTAATTGAGTGCCGTACTTTAATGCATAAGTTGAACCAAGTAATCCTCCAACTATATTTACAATGGCAAATGGAATGCCTACTGAATAGTCGACCAAGTCCATTGAGGCAAATAATAACAAAGCTCCTAAATTACCACCAAAATTGACTATTTTCGATGTAGCAGCTGCTCTTTTCATATCGAATCCTACTTCTTTAACATATCCTGCAATTAGAAAATTGCCCGTACCAGGACCTAGAAAGCCATCGTAAAATCCAAACACTGTAGACATACTAATTGTTACAGGCAATATTTTTTCTTCACGTATATTTTCTTCAACACCAAACTCTTTTCTGAATAATACATACAAAAACATAATTAAAAGAACAATGAAAACTAATTTTATTACCCAAGATGCTGAAATTTTTGTTACTGCGAGTGCCCCAAGAACTGACATTACTAACATTAACAACCAGCCTATTGATGCCTCCTTCTTAGGAACAATACCACTCATCCAATATTGAGCACTAGACATGCCAGCAGCCCATGTTGAGCCAAATTTGTTTGTAGCTAGCGCAACGTGAGAAGGGAGTCCGGCGGCCAATAAGGCAGGTAGCCGAATAAGACCGCCTCCGCCAACAGCACTATCTACAAAGCCTCCAATAAATCCTGCAAGCATAATAAGAATGAGAATACTGTCATCCATATATTATCGAGTAACTAATAGAATACAGTCATTACGGTAAGTGACCGGTGATTATCAAATCGATAGAGTCTCGATTTGAGTTAATTCTTCGAGATATTGTGTAACTCGGTTTCCCATTTTTTCTTGAGTAGGTATTGAATGTAATTCTACTCTCATTTTGGATGCCCCCGGAAGTCCCTTAGTGAATGATACTGCATGACGCTTTAGATTTTTATTTCTAGTGCCAGAATATAATTCAGTGCTCAATTCGAGATATCTATTCCAGCACCATAAACGAGAGGAGGCAATATTATCATCTTTCCAAGGTGGTTTACCAACAGACCATCCTAAGTCTCTTTTTATCTCATGGAAAATCATCGGCCTCCCTATAGCACCCCTACCTATCATTAGCCCTCCCGCTCCTGTAACTTCCATACAAGATGATGCACTTCTAGCATCTATAATATCACCATTAGCAATTACAGGAATATCAACTGAATCTACTATCTCTTTGATTTGCTTCCAGTCAGCTTCGCCCGAATATCTCTGTCTCAATGTCCTTCCATGTACACATACTCTTTCAACGCCTTCGTCTTCCAATCTTTGAGTAATTTCTAGGGCAGTATTAGGGCCTGAACCTGTTCCCAATCGCATCTTCACTGTAATAGGAACATTTGTTGCATTGATACAAGCTCTAACCATCTCAATTACTTGGTCGGGAGAACGAAGCAATGCTGCACCAGCATTATTTCTACACACCTTTGGCGCAGGACAACCAAAATTTATGTCAATAATATCTGCTTTATGTTCCAATAATTCTACTGTGGTAACCATTTCATTAATGTCGCCTCCAAATATCTGAGGAATAAATGGTTTTTCACGAGGATCAGATTCAACCTTAAGCCACGAACTTGCATCGTGTCTTGATAGACCGGAAGCAGCAGTAAACTCAGTTATTGACAGATCAGCGCCACATTCTCTAGCCAGTAATCGATAGGCTAGGTCCGTGACACCTGCCATCGGAGCAAGAAATAGTGGAACAGGCTGTTCGAGCATATTGACTTCCAGCAATACTAGAAGGTGGACTCCCAGTCCATTACATCTTGGGCTCTTTCCCAATCTGCATCATTGATTACTCCGCGTTCCTTCATCATTTCTCTAGCTAATAACCAGTATACTAGAGCTAAGGAACGACGTCCTTTGTTATTTGCAGGAAGAGCCAAGTCTACATTTCTTAATCGATTGTTTGCATCACAAATTGCAACAACAGGTAATCCTGAACTGACTGCTTCTGTTAGTGCCTGTTGATCAGCAGCAGGGTCTGTAACAACAATTACTTCGGGCTCAATATAAGTTCTAAGACGAGAATTGGTAAGTGTCCCTGGAATAAATCTACCAACAATTCGCATTGCACCAATTGTTTGAGCAAATTTTCTAGCTGGTCTTTGACCGTACTGACGAGCACTCACTACTAAGATTCTATCTGCATCAAAATTAGATAAGAATTTTGCAACCGCACGAATCCTTGAATCGGTTTGTCTAACATCAATTATGTGTATTCCACTATTGTCTTGTCGAACCTCGTCTAAGAACTGCTTCATGTCAGCAGACTTCTGATTCGTTCCTATGTGCACAGCATGCGCATCATACATTTCAAGCGGTACAAGTGGAGTCTGACTTTCATCCATTTAGGTCCCTCAGCAGCGCGGCGACCTAACTTTGATTGATAAGCGCTACGCAAGAGGATAAATCAACTAATCACGAAGATTGGAGGTCAGAAAGGTATGTACATTCGTCAAAATCGTGGGACTCCGCAAATACTATGCATGGTTTTGTGATTGTAGCATAGGTATCAAAGTGGTCATAGAAGGATGCTTGGTCTATTGGCGCGGTCACCCCGTAACCACGTGCTTCTACTTCAAATATCCAAGGTCCTGAAATCAAATCTGATTGAGGAAACTCGAACTTCTGTTGAGGGAAATCTTGAGTGGCCTTAACTTCCCAAAAAGGATCTCCGCCACTTTCTCTAACTCCAGGTTTCCAAAGTTTAGCATGAGCATATCGATACTCGTTTGTTTCATTACCAACTAATTCATCTATCACAGATGAATAAGGAAACTGAGCTCTAAAATCAATTACCAATAATGATATTGTTTCATCAAAATTAATAATTGTCTCATTTGTATAAAGAACTGAATCGAGACTATTCGATTCAAATGTATAATCAAATCCAACAGTCACCTCAGTATTACGTACCTCTGGTGCATCGCGTAATCCTTCCATGAATTCTCTTTGAGTTGCTAGTCCTAAACATCCTGTCAGAGTTGTTGAAAGCATAAGTATTGACAATGCCAATCCAAATGCCCGAGTTGATGCCATTAACTGCTCCGAAACAGACATGTTTCTTCAATCCACTCTATACAAGAGTACTATGCAATCGTCTATGAGGGGGTATTAATTCCGCTGAAACGCTCCAGTGACGACGAAAGGAGAACCGAGCTACGGCTTTGACGTTCCCTATGAGTACCGAGGAGCACTTATTCTTCTTCATCAACAACACGAGGTTCGTGAACTTCTCTGAATATTACTGTGCCAACACCTAGATTCTCACGCAGTGAACGAACAAGACTGAACTTAGCATAAGCCCAGTTCTGATCGTAGGCCATTGCCTCAGGAGTAGTAACAGTCAAATCATCTCCATCAAAAGAAATCTCGAAATCTTCACGGCCTGTGTTCATCTTCAATAATGTTTCAACACGTTCTGAACGATCTTCTACAACTTTAACAATTTTATAATTATATTTTAATGTGGTACCAGCCAATGGATGATTGTAATCTATTCTGGCACGACCTGCGCTGATGAATTGTAAAACACCTGTACGTCCACCTATTTCTACAGGGGCGCCAATTGCTAATGTACTTGGATCTCTAACACTGCGCATCAAAACATTTTGTCCAATAGTTTCAACTAAACTAGAATCTCTTTCTCCATAAGCATCAACTGGTTCGATCTCAAAATCGTAGTCCTTATCTGCTTCAGCATCATTAAGATGATTCTCAAAACCACTGATTAAACGACCGTCTCCTACTATCGTTATCATAGGCTGATATGTACGACTTTCGTCGAATATGTCATGCTCCTTTGCAACATCCTCTCTTGTAGTTTCGATAAGTCTCTCAGAACCTGCATCGTACAGGTCATAGTCAATGTGAACAATTGAACCAGCATCCATAATTGTGCCTCCGGGCAGGCCGCCGACCTGCTTCTCCTTTTTGATACAAACGGTTATGCCTCTAAAAGAAATATAACACTAAATTGTATTTTGACGACTAATTTTAGGGCTGGATGCAAAGGCCAAACCTCCACCAAGAATAATTAAAATCCAACCAAACCAGACAGCATGCGAACCCTGCAAATCATGAACAGTGACACGTATTCTATCTACTTCACTCGTCTCTCTAAACATCATTGCATTCAACAAATCATTTGATTGAAATATATCCAGAATAATAATCGTATCGCCAAAAAGACCCACGTGCCTGTCGGGTTCTGATCTAGGAGTTACTTGCCCGCTAGGAGAATCAAACCTTAGTATTCCGGGATGAAGAGTATCAATTAATTCTCCATTTTTCCTCATTTCTATAACAACTCCAAGATATCCATCACCAACCGAGTAATCATAATCTTCTGATTCGAGACTAATTAATTCTACTTCAGTAAAGGTAAATTCATATCCATCGTGTTGTATTGGTTGATCTTTGCTTAATGTAACTAGGTGTGAAGGATCAGATCTATCAATCAACGTGGTAGTGAATACATGTCCGACCAATAATAATAAAATTCCAAAATGAGATAAATGTGAACCTAATAATCTAAGCCTAGATGAATTCTTTCTATCTAAGATACCATCTTCCCTTATTCTAGGGACTGTAGTTGACAAAGTAAGGTATAGTTGTCTTAGATTTGGTGGAATTGCAAAAATTAACCACGAAAGTAAGAATATAGAAACTGCACCTCTACTAAAACTCGAAGCAAATAGTAACGAGGGGTCTCCAGGTAAATCGAAATTATCTGCAAAAATACCAAGTATTATTGAAAATATGAAGACTAAAGAAAGTAATAAATTTCCTGTTTTAATGTCTACGGATTTACCCCAAGTGTACATACTTAGGCCAATAGCCAACAAGCCAATGAAAGGGGCACCGTAAAATTCGTGAGCTTCTAAATTAGTTCCATCTATCTCCACTGTTAGTAGAATCCATGTGAGAAGAAGATAAGCAGCAGTACCATACCAAGTAATTGCCCTTGCAAATTTCATTCTTGCTGATTTATTCTTGAATGGTAATAATAGTGAATCTAAATCATCATCATCATCATCATCTGAAATTAGCCATACAATCAGGAAAGGAGACATACCGGCTATAGCTTGAGGTATGGTTGCTGATGATGACCAACTTGCATAAAACATCAAAACAACTCCAGAGAATATCCATGGAAGAGATGGTTCTTTAGAATCACTTGTGATTAGTAAAATCATTATTGAAATACCTAAAATTGCTATTGCTGATGATTCTATCCATATCGAAATTGCACATATTACTATCAATAGCATAATAGAAAAATCTCTATTTTTCTCGAAAAATAGTTTCTTATCTGCTGAATGTAAAGTTTCTATCTGTTGTTTTACTAGGAAATAAATTGCAATAAATCCTAATAATAATATTGCAAACATGTACGAAGCAAGCTCGAATCCAATTGCATTAGAATCAATAATATACAAAATGCGGACATATGGATCTTGACTATCTGTACCTAAACCATCTGCAGCAAACGCATGCACTGATGCCCAAACGCCATTGGCTCTTGTTACCAAAGTTGCATGAATTGCAAGAGCTCCCGAAATTAATCCCAAAGCAGGAGAAATTTTGATTGAATTTGAGGAATCATGAGTAGACCTAGCATGAATTATCAACAATAATGCGAACCATGGTAAAATTGATCCAGTCTCAACTGGGTCCCAGGCCCAATATCCCCCCCAATCTAGAACAGTGTAAGCCCAAAGTCCTCCAAGTCCTATACCGATGGTTCCAGCAAAAAATGCTGCACGGGCCCAATGTAATTGAGAATCATGAATTTCTTTAGCAGATTTGCCACTTATTATACCGCCCATTGCAGATGCTGCTGTTGCTATACAAAGAGAATAATAGAAGAATACTACAGGGGGATGGATTACCATCAAATCAGTCTGTAATAATGGATTAAGTTCGCTTGGAGTTACTCCCGCAGAATCGGCAAAAGGGCCTAAAAACCAAGAAATTAATAAGATTCCGAGAGTGAAACCATGCATTATTCTAACGTCATAATCTAACTCATCTTTTTCGGTCATAAACCAAGAAACTGTCGATAATAGAGCTGCAAATAATAGTAATGGCCCAGCACGTCCACCCCATACTGCTGAAATACGATATAGAATTGGAAGGTCAGCACCGCCATATTCTGTCACTAATTTCAAAGAAGAAAAATCGTAAATGAAAGCTAAAACAAGAAAAATAAAGGGAGATGTTTGTGCCAATAATGCTATTGAACGAGGTAATTTTTCACCTGCATTTTGATATCTGAAAATCTGATTAATAGATGAAATAATCGCAATAATGAGCAATAATTGCCCATATAATGAAATTATGAAATCACCATCCATAGAATTTAGCACGAGAATATCCAAATGATAACATCGCAGGAATTATTTTCTTTACATAAAGGCTAGGGCGCCTTACAAAAATTTTCATACAAACTGCTAATTTACCGCTTATGCCCATATTACTCATTTCATCAGGGAAACATTGAGCCATCAATGACATATCATCGTCAGATAAGGCGAATAATGCTGATTTACCTCTAAGAATCTTTGAGTATGGAGGGAATTCATTTTGCCATAAAGAAGAATATTCAGCTAAGGAGGATGAAGAATAATCTCCAGAATTAATTGCCTTCGCTGCTGTTTCCGCTGCGAAAACAGCCGACTTGAGGGCGAGGTGAGATCCTCCCTCAAATAATGGAGAAGTAAAACCAGCAGCATCCCCCACTAGCATCAGTCCATCTGTATGAGTATTTTCATGAGGGCCAGATATAGGGATAGTTCCTCCAAATGCAGGGTTTCCTTTGGCTTTCCATGGTGGTGGAACTTGTTCTAAACCTTTGAAATGAGTATCTTCAATAAATTCATCTAAACCTTTCTTAGTCCTAGATTTATCTTCAGTAACCAATCCAACATTGGCTCTACCATCACATTTTGGAATCATCCATACATATCCTTTCTCGGCATATTTAGGCCAAATGTAGAAGTCTAGGTAGTCATCTGTTGGAACTTCAAGCATTTCATATTGCATCCCAGCAATAACTTTCGGTCGTGGATTAAGTTCTAGAAGCTTAGAACAAACACCTGCAACTCCTGATGCATCTATTACTATCTTAGCCTCAATAGGGAAATTATCTCCTTTACCATCACAACGCCATCCAGTAAATTTATCTCCATCAAACATTTTTTCCATACTTGTAAGTTTATGACTTAGATTTAGAATAGCACCTTGGGAAACAGCCTCATCTGCTATCCATCTTTCAAAGAGATGTTTTTCGAGAACATATCCTTCTTCTGTAAGTTTCTTTTCAGTTCCATCTGGGAAAATGACTCTAATTCCATGTACTCTCTTACTAATCACATGATCGGGCAAGTCAAGATTAAGATTATCACAGGCTACATCTGATATGCATTCTCCACAATGTACAGGTGTACCAATTTCAGCATGATCTTCAATTAATATTGTTGAAAGTCCAGCTCTCGCACTGTGCAAAGCAGCATTTCCTCCACCTGGTCCAGCACCAATTACGAGCACATCACAAACAGTCGCAGCCTCTCCCATGATACTAGTCAGGAGGGCCATTAGTCAAAGAATCCGTCGGTCGAAGTTCCTATGATTACGAACGAACATATTCAACTAATAAGCGTCTCGAATGACCCGATGGCGTGGCGCGACCTCCGTGAATATCTTCTAAATTTGAGAGATTCCGATGAACTAATTCGTATCAGTCACCCTGTTGATTGTTATTTAGAAGCCGGCTGTATAGCTGATAAGTTGGTAAAGAAAGGAGGACCCGCAATTATTTTTGATCAACCAAGATTATCTAATGGAGAAATTAGTAGATTTCCATTAGCGATGAATCTTTTTGGGACTAGAGAAAGGACAAATAAAGCGTTGGGAGTAAAAAACCCAAAAGAAATTGGGGAAACAATGGTCGGACTGATGAAACCAGATATAGGTGGAATCCTAAAGAAGCCATGGACTGGTTTAGAATTGGCTCTACAAGGAATGTCTATGGCTCCAAAGAAAGTCAGAAAAGGAGCATGTCAAGCTGTCGTTATGAAAGATCCTGATATGACTAAGCTTCCAATTCCAACAACATGGCCCATGGATGGAGGGCCATTCATAACATTGCCACTTGTTGTAACTAAAGATCCGAAAACAGGACAGCATAATATGGGCATGTATAGGGGACAAATTTTTGGTGAAAAAGAAATTGGATTACATTGGCAGGCACATAAGCATGCAGCAGATCATGCAGATGATGTTGGGAAAGAAAATAGGATGCCTGTGGCTATATGTCTAGGAGGACCTCCTCCAGTAATGTTCAGTGCAATTTCTCCTTTACCAGATAACCTTTCTGAATATGAATTTGCAGGATTACTCAATAAAAGAAGATTAAGAATAACAAAATGTCTAACAAATGACCTCTGGGTACCTGCAGAAGTTGACTTTGTAATAGAAGGTTATACAATACCGGGAGAAACGAGAACGGAGGGGCCTTTTGGAGATCATTTTGGTTATTACTGTCTAGAAGAGGAATATCCTGTTATGCATGTAACTGCAATTACACACCGAAAAAATCCAACTATTCCAATGACAATTGTTGGTGTCCCGCCAATGGAAGACGGTTACTTAGGTGAGGCAATAGGAGATGCATTTAGACCGGTTCTACAGTTCCAACATAGAGACGTTAAAGATTTATTCTTACCTTTAGAAACTGGATTCCATAATCTTGCAATTGTTGCTTCAAAACAACGTTATCCAAGACAAGCAAGAAAAACAGCTCTAGGGCTGATGGGAGCGGGGCAAATGATGTTCCTAAAATCAATTATTGCAGTTGATGAGGATCATGATGTAAAAGATCTAGAGGCACTATTGAAAGCAGTAGATTATAATGTTAGAATTCCTGAAGATTTGACAATACTTGATGGAATGGTAGCGGACTCATTAGCACATGCATCTCCATGGCAGAATGTTCATTCAAAATTAATTATTGATGCAACTACATTGACTGAAAATGACCCCAGAGCCAACGAGCCAAAGATGATGGGTTGTCCAGATTCATTAAGCGTTTCAGCATCAAGTATTGAAGGAGTTACTAAGGCAAAAATGATGGCTTCATCTATGCTTGTAGTTACAACAAATATTGATGACGGCCCTCGACCAGAAACAAGTATGGAAGAAGTAAATGAGGAAGGTGCTGCGGCTCAAAGAGAAAAAATTGCAAGAATTCGTGATGAAATATGGTCACTAGAATCCTCGAAGAATCTAAGATGGCTTTTCATTACTGATGATGATGCAGACTTAGATGATGAACATTGGAGGAGAAGATTACTTTGGCAATTATTCTGCAGGTTCGAAGTATCTCGAGATTTCCACTTTGATGAGCAAAGAAAAAGAGTTGCTTGGGATGCAACTGCACCAATACCATCCAATGAAGGGCCGCTACCTGTCAGAAGATGGCCAGCTGTGACATTACACGATCCTGAGGTAGAAGAAAAAGTCAATATTTGGATGGAAAGAGAGGGGTTGTAAATGGGAACAAAAGAAATTCTAGAATTTGTAAAAATTGAACATACTCTTTTCTCGCTACCATTTGTTTTAATTGGATATATTCTTGCTTACAATCAATTCATCTATGAACCTTCATCTAGTGATTTTGCATGGATAAGGATGGATCTGGTATGGATTCTGATAGCAGCAGTTGGGGCTCGCGGTCTTGCAATGGCCCTCAATCGTATTATTGATCGAGATATAGACGCTGCAAATCCACGTACATCAGAGAGACACTTAGTATCTGGTTCAATGTCAATGAATACAGCTTGGAAATTATCTGCAATCTTTCTCGGGATGCTTTTACTTGGTGCATGGCAACTTAATGAAGTTGCATTAATGATGGCTTGGTTACCAGTTCTTGCTTTCGTAATTTACCCATACACTAAGCGCTATACATGGCTTTGTCATTTATGGCTTGGATTATGTTTAGGTCTAGCACCGGCAGGAGCCTGGGTTGCAGTTGCAGCTGATGTACATGGATGGGCTGCAATAACAGGTTTAGATGACGGAGGAGGTAATTTTCTTTGGTTCCCAACAATTTTCTTCATTTCTTTAGGTGTAGCTCTTTGGATAACAGCTTTTGATATTAATTATGCAAGGATGGATGTAGAAAGTGATAGAGAAAATGGAGTGAAATCATTTCCTGCAAGATTCAATGATGAAACAACAACTAGAACTTCTGTTCAATTGACTCTCCTATGGTTTGCTTGTTTTGCCATATCCGATCCAATGAATGAAATATGGTTCTTAGCGGCTGCAGGAATTATGTCGGTATCTAATGTTGCAGTAATTTTAATGAGAACTAGATTAGAAGATTTTCAGACGACTTTGTTTAGAGTTTCAATGTTAACAGGGTGGGTTCTACTGATTGCAATAATTATGATGGACCCATCAAATAGTATTATTGAGGGATAAGATGTTCGTTCTGAAGTCGGATTATGGTACGGCTGGAGATCAAGAACAAGCAATTCAAGAATTGATTAAACAGATCAATGAAGGTCAAGAAAGATGCGTATTGATGGGAGTTACTGGTTCTGGGAAAACATTCGCAATGGCCAACATTATTGAAAGGCTACAGATTCCAACATTGATATTATCTCACAATAAAACTCTTGCAAGGCAATTATGGCAAGAAATGAGTGAACTGTTTCCCGAAAATGCAGTTGAGTATTTCGTTAGTTATTATGACTATTACCAGCCAGAGGCATATCTTCCAGGAAGAGATA
The DNA here is from genome assembly GCA_964003245.1 of uncultured Candidatus Poseidoniales archaeon. Lineage (GTDB taxonomy): Archaea > Thermoplasmatota > Poseidoniia > Poseidoniales > Thalassarchaeaceae > MGIIb-O2. Next base: position 1,785 of record CAXFIU010000008.1, on the reverse strand, counting down.
TGTATATCGATAAAGAGTTACAAATGAACGAGAGAATAGAGCAAGAAAGATTCTCCACCGTTGCCTCTTTAGTTAGTAGACCTGATGTAATTGCGGTAGGAACGGTTTCAGTTATTTACGGACTTAATCCCCCTGAAGTTTTCCAACAATCTCATGTCCGTCTTAGTGTAGGTCAAGAAGCAGATCCTCAAGATATTGTCAGAGAATTAGTGGCTTTACAATATAGAAGAACTACTGGTGAAATTGTTAGAGGAGATGTTAGACTTAGAGGAGAAGTTCTCGATGTATGGATGCCAAGCAGAGATGACCCAATTAGGATTAAGTTTGGTTGGGATGGGATAGAAAGAATACAGGTCTGTGAGGCTTTATCTTGGGAACCATTAGATGAAATTGAGGAAGCATGGATACATCCTCGAGAATTTTATATGACCAGTGAGGATAAGTTTGGTAAGGCTATTGAAGACATAGAAGAAGAATTGGACAAGAGAGTTGACTATTATCACTCGAAAGGAATGGAAATGGAAGCCCATAGAATAGAACAGAGAACAAAGTTTGATTTGGAAATGTTAACAGAAGTAGGTTCCTGTAAAGGAGTGGAGAATTATTCAAGACACTTTGACGGTAGAGGAAAAAATGAAAGAGCATATTGTCTTCTTGATTTCTTCTCAACCTGTGCAGAACAATTTCATGGGAGTCCAGAGAAATATCTGGTAATCATGGATGAGAGTCATGTTACTCTTCCACAAGTTGGAGGAATGTATGGCGGAGATTATTCGAGAAAGAAGAATCTAATTGATCATGGATTTCGACTTCCTTCAGCCTATGACAACAGACCATTAAGGATAGATGAATTTCAAGAATTAATACCTCAAATGCTCTATGTAAGTGCAACTCCGGGTGAAAGAGAACTGAGACATCTAGCAGAAGTAACAAATCAGCCAGTACCCAAAGGATTGCTACATGTTCCAAGTGGAGGTGGTGCTCGAAAGTCAGATATTGAGAAAAGGAAAGAGAGGGCCTTTCTTGCAGATACAATGGAGAATATTGAGGGAGTGGTGCAAATGGAAATTAGGCCTACAGGTTTACTAGATCCAGTAATAGAAGTGAGACCCACAGAGGGACAGGTACAAGATTTAGAAGATGAAATACGTTTACGAATCAAAGAAAATGAGCGCGTTTTGGTTACTGTTATGACAATAAAATTCGCAGAAGAAGTCTCAGAATATCTAAATCGGAACGGGTTTAAGGCGCATTATTTGCATAGTGAAATAGACACATTAGAAAGAACTGAAATTATCAAGGCATTAAGACTTGGACATATAGACATCATTGTAGGAATTAATCTTCTAAGAGAAGGATTGGATATTCCAGAAGTTAGCCTGGTTACAATTTTTGATGCAGATAAAGAGGGTTTTCTTAGAAACGAGCGTTCACTTCTACAAACAATAGGTAGAGCCTCGAGAAACCAAAATGGGAAAGTAATACTCTATGCTGATTCGGTTTCTGATGCTATGAAAGCTTCAATAAAACAAACAATAGAACGAAGGAAAAGACAAAATTTGTATAATGAAGAAAATGGAATTAATCCTAAAACAATAATGAAAGCAATGCCAGTAATGAATTCTGAATCAGATGATTTAATGGCGGGAGTTGCTGGAAAAGGTGCCAGTGGAGGAAGAAGATTAGTTGCCAAGAAACCGGGTAAAAAGGGAGTTGAAGGTTTAGCCAAAAAATTCGCTCTTGGTGCTTCCGGTTGGAACTCAACAGGCTCAGTATTAGATAATA
>CAXFIU010000007.1:0-44260 GCA_964003245.1 uncultured Candidatus Poseidoniales archaeon | reverse complement strand
AGACATGGGGTTGGCTGTGTCTAAGAATAAGATTGTGATTAAATTAGGTGGAGGATTAATTACAGATAAATCTCAATACAAAGTAGTTCGTGAAGATAGGATTCATTCGGTCTGTAGAGTTATTTCAGAATTAATAGAGAGAGAAAATACAGTAATATTAGTTCATGGTGCCGGTTCCTTCGGCCATCTAGAGGCAAAAAAATGGCATCTATCTACTGGACATGATATTGAAATTATTGACCAACAAAGGCTAGCTGTTAAGAATGTAAGAAATGACATGATAGAATTAAACAATTATGTACTGAAGTACTTGAAGGAATTTGAAATCGAAGGAATATCTCACCCCCCGTCTAAATGGGCGAATGGCTTAGGGCCACTATTCAAAGGAGATATTAGCAAATTGGGAGATGAAAAGAAAGATACTATTCAAGTGACTTTTGGTGACGTAGTAGAGGTACATAATGAGAAAGAATTTGGAATATTATCTGGAGATGATATCATGGTAAGAATCTGTAAAGAGATTCCAGGAATCACGCATTGTATTTTTCTTCTAGGAGATACTGAAGGTCTACTAACTAAACCTCCGAATGAAGAGGGGTCGGAACTGATCACTCTATGGTCAAAGGAACAAAAAATTACTGGAAAGCATGAATCTAGCCAAGATGTCACCGGAGGAATATTTCTGAAAGCTGAAAGTGCAAGTAAAATAGCTCAAAATGTGGCTAATGTTTGGATGATTGATGGAAGAAAACCTGAAAGAATTAATGAACTTGTCCAAACTGGCAATACTATTGGGACCAAAGTAATTTAATCATTCATCTATTATATGTAACCGTCCTCGGAGAGGTGAGAAACATGGGAGAAGAGACCCAAGATAGCAGTCTGAGTAAACTCGATTCATCACAACTTGAGATGATGAAAGAAATGTGCTTAGTAGTAGATGAAAATGACAAAGTTATAGATTCTGTAAGTAAGATAGATTGTCACAGAGGTAAAGGGATTAGGCATCGAGCATTCAGTGTTTTAATTTTCGACTCGGAAGATAGACTACTAATGCAGCAGAGATCAATTGAAAAAATTACATTCCCAGGAATTTGGGCTAACAGTTGCTGTAGCCATCCATTAGATGTTGAAAATGAGAATGGAGATGAAATAGAAGGAGTAATCCATGCCAGCAAAAGAAAGATGTTCCAAGAATTAGGTATTCCAGAGGAGATTTCATCCAGCTGGGATTATAATCACATAGGTAGATTTGAGTATAGTTGTAGATGGGATGATGAATGGATTGAGCATGAAATCGACCATGTCCTAATAGTGAGAGCCAGCCCCGAATTATCAATTAATGAAAATGAGATAATGGATACGAGATGGTTGACCCATGAAGAGATAAATCAAATGTTAGAAGGTGAAAATGAATGGAAGAATTCTATTATTGCACCATGGTTTAGAATGATTTGGAAACATTTCATAGAACCACATTACCCAGATATGGAATCATTAATCAATTCTAATACCCCTAAGATAATTAATTGCGGTAGATTATCAATTAATTCAAAGTCTGAAGGTCTGGAATTAAAATCTGCTCTGGGTAAACATAAAATTATCGTAGAAAAAGAAATAATGAAATCAATGGATAAAATTAGGCAGAAAAGATTGCACGGAGCCATGACTCACCTTTTCACTGGAGGAGGAAAGAGATTCAGAGCAATTTTACCCCGATTAGTAGGAGAGGCTACCGGAAGTGCACATGAAGGACATTATACTCTTGGTTCAAGCATAGAAATCATACATAACTTCACATTAGTTCATGATGACATCATGGATCAAGACCCCATTAGAAGAGGGTTAAATGCTGTACATGTAGAATATGATGATGCAACCGCCATAAATGCTGGAGATGCAATGCTTGCAGTTGGATTTGAAATTTTAGCAGATTCGGATGAGATTAGTCCCGAAAATCTTAAATTTTTAGTTCAATCTATTGGAGAGATGGTTAGAAGAGTCGCAGAAGGTCAACAGGAAGATTTTGACTTCGAACAAAGAGATTACGTTAGCGAGGAAGAGTATATTGCTATGATAGCAGGAAAGACCAGTGCAATGTTCGAAACATGTGCGGAGACTGGTGCGAAGCTTGCAGGTGCAGACTCAGAAACAGTAGAAAATATGGCAGAATGGGGTCTTAAACTAGGATTGTGCTTCCAATTAATGGATGATTTAATTGATATTACTGGCGATACGGAAACACTTGGGAAACCTGCTGGTTCAGATGTAGTACAGGGCAAAAAGACATTGATTGCGATTCATGCATTGGATAGTGGAAATGATTTACCTACATTCTCAAAAGTATATGGTAAAGGTGAATGTACGGACGAAGACTTGGCAAAGGCTGTTGAAGAATTAAGAAATAATGGTTCGATCGATTATGCTATGGATAGGGCTATGAGGTATCATTCAGAAGCACATAGTATTCTTGATGGGTTGCAACCATCTCATGCTTTAGAAGTTCTTAGACAACTTACAGATATGCAATTAACAAGGATTAATTAATGCAGATTGCATCTAATTTACTAACTATGATTCCTTCATTATTTTTCAGAGACGCATTGACTCTGTCGCCTTTTTTCAAAGGCCCTACTCCCTTGGGTGTCCCAGTCCAAATATAGTCACCAGGAGATAAATCATACCATCTTTTTAGATGAAATAGTAAAGACTCGATATCATGAACCATAAGACTAGTTTTTGCACATTGTCTCAATTCATCGTTTACTGACAATGAAATTTCTTTTACTTTTTCGTCCCAAGCAGTCCATGTCCCTAGAACTGCTGAACCCTTGAATGATTTACCTTCTGTCCACGGCCAACCTTTTTCTTTTGCTAATCCTTGATGAGTACGATTGGTTGTATCGCATCCAACACACATCGATTCTGGAAGTAGGTTTTGTCCTAATTTTATTACCAGCTCAACTTCATGGTCAATGTGATCATTATCATTCATCAATTTAATTACATTATTACCAATATTATCTGAAAACACATGTGATGACTCAGGCATAATAAAAAATCTAGGATAATCTGTAGTTTCACCACCAATTTCTTCTGCATGTGCAACATAATTCCTAAAGCAAGCCCAGCCAACTGACATATTGCCCCCTAGGTGTTAGAGGTCTTGACTGCATCGATTGGAGGCTAAGAAATCAATAGGGTTGAAATTATATGGGTCTTTAGTGGTAAACATGGACGATAACCCGTATACCATCTTGGGCGTTACTAAAGATGCTACGGATGCTGAAATAAAGAGAGTTTACAGGAAATTAGCTAGACAATATCACCCAGATAGAAATCCAAATGATGCTGCAGCGGAAGAGAAATTTAAGTCAATACAATCGGCCTATGACAAGATTGGAACAAAAGATTCCAGAAAAGAGTACGATAATAGAGATCGAATGAATGATATGTTTGGGAGTGGAAGTCCGTTTTCTGGCTTTGGAGGAGGAGGTTTCCCAGGAGGCGTAGACATAGGAGATATCTTCTCACAGTTTGTAGGTGGAAGGGGAAGGACACAAAGCTCTGTTAATCAACAAAGAGAGAGAGAGACCAGAACAAATAATGAAATCAAAAAAGGTAGCGATATTGAATCAGCAATAGATATTTCTTTAGAAGATGCTGTAAAAGGTACTGATATTAAATTCAATCATAGAAGACTCAAAATTTGTAAAAAATGTAAAGGAACAACATTTGGTACAACTAAGGGATGTACCGAATGTAATGCATTGGGAATAACAACAAGAGAATCAACAATTACTGTTAAAGTTCCTCCAGGTGCAGTACAAGGGCAGCAATTAAGACTCAAAAAAATGGGTAATGAACATCCCAATGGAGAACCGGGGGACCTGATAATTAATGTCAGACTGGATGCAGAAGAAGGACGGAGATGGGAAAATGGAAGATTGATACAAAATGTATCTGTCAGTTACAGTACATTAATTCTTGGTGGGAAAATTCAAATAAGAACTCCATCTAATAGAAGAATACAAATTGATGTCCCTAAAAATAGTAAAATCGGAGATAGAAGAAGATTGAATGGTCAAGGGCATGATGGTGGGCCTTTAGATATTGAATTTTCAATTACAGAACCAGAAAAATTGACCGGAGAACAAATACAAGCTTTGGAAAAACTAAAAGAAACTGGATTATGAATAATTACAATGAATCATATATGAGATTAGTCATGATGTAAACATGAGAGACTTCAGGAAAGTTGCATCAATACTTATTCCTGAGAGAAAAAAAGTGCATTTAGCAGTTTTCATACTTTCATTATTGATGATACCAGGATTCGCAGCAACTCTAACCCCTATCGATATTGAGTCATATAACTTGGAATCACCTGAACTAGAAGCTGCTGAAGTAATGAGAGAAGAATTTTCAGGTGCAGGAAACATCTGGGGATTCGGTTTATTTGTTAAAGACTCCCAATATTTTGGAGAATCACCTTCTGAAATCTATCAAATTGATGATTTTTCTGGAATAAATACAGGCCAAGATGAACCCTTGGGAGGAATCCTCAATCTCTCTGTTTTAAGAGAAATTGATGAAAAGGCAGATTTCTTATCCGAACATGAAATTTCAGAATACTACCTTTCATTCGCATCAGAAATCTCTGGAAAGCCGATTACTGGGGTTCTAGATTTGGCTACAGAATTCAGAGTATTTATGTCAGATCAATCTCTTTTGACAAAACCACAATTCAATCCAGAAACATTTAGGATGGAAGAGGCACCTACAAATTGGTCTGATTGTGGAGTATTAGAATGTTTAACATTTGATGATGAAAATATTACGCAAGATCATATAGACTTGGCAGCACATAGAATGGCTAACAATAGTAAAGGAGCATTTCTAAGGTTTTTATCTATAGATAGGGCATTTATCGAAGATAACAGTAGCACAATAATCGGCCCAATTGGAGGGACTTTGGGCGAGAATGCAACTATTGAAGCAGATACTTGGGGGTACGGAAGATGGTCAGCGTCTTCTGCATGGTTAATACTTAATCTAGATAGACAAAAAATGCAAAATGAAGGCTGGACTTTTACTTGGATGAATGCGAGTGCTGAATGGGGTTATGATCTAGAAGGGGTTGAGCTTTCTACAGATCCAATTAGATATACAATAGAAGAATGTAAAGAGAAAGAAGAAAATAATCAACCGTTGTGTTCTGTAGAATGGCTATATCTTTCCATTGAAGAAGATTTGAGAGAGCAAGATCATTTAGTTGCAACAATTCTATTGGGCGAAGGGCCAAATGTTGAAGTAAATAGAGAACTATTATCTAGTGCATATTTGATCATTTTGATGGCAATTGTAGTAGTAATGTTACTTTGGCTTAGTTTAAGGAGAATTTCAGATGTTTTTATTGTATGTATAGGATTAATTCTTTCATTATTATGGATGCAAGGACTAATTGGTTGGAGTATAATTTTTGGTAATAAATATGGGTTAGAAATTATTTTTAGGTCACAGTTTTCTAACTTATTACCAATCTTAATTTTGGCCTTGGGCATAGACGACAGTCTTCATGCATTACATAGATACAAGGAAGAAAGAAAAAATGGGAAATCAAGTTATGAATCCGCTGATGAATCGATTTCTCGAGTAGGTAGAGCCATTCTCTTAACCTCAACTACTACAATAGTTGCTTTCTTGGCTAACCTTACATCCAATATTGCTGCCCTAAGATCTTTTGGTATAGAAGCAGGTTTGGGAGTTGCTTCCGCCTTCCTATTAACTGGACTTTGGGTACCTCTAGTTAGATTAGATGCAGATTTATGGCTAGAAAAAAGAGGTAAATTGAGGAACGATACTGAAGAACAAGTACATATTATCCCCAAACAATGGTTAGTAAATTTAACTTCATTTTCAGCAAATAAAGGAATTTCTGTAGCAATAATTGCTCTTTTAATTACACTGATAGCAACACCTCTGATGTATTCACTTGAAGGCGATTTTCAAATCGATGATTTTCTAGATGAAGATTCTGATTTTGCACAAGGCGTTTTCTTAGTTAATCAAAGATTTATGGACGGAGAACCAGGATATATATTGGTTGAAGGAGATATTGCAAATCCGAAGGTTATAGAGGCCATAGGAAAAACTAGAGAAAATATGAATTCTCATGATAGAGAACTAGATCCTAATCAGATTTCAAGAACTCCTTCAGGAGAAGTTGAGCTTATCGCACTAGATGAAATTTTGACTTTTGCACAAGCAGCTATGTATGAAAATATCACTCCATTTGAAGAAGCAGGATGGGACTCTGGACAAGATGATGGAGGTATTGATTGTGAAACAATGAGTTTGCTATATCCAGGTGTAGGAATAAGAAATATCCCGGTCGTAGAAGATAGAGAATGCTTAGTATTCCTTTATGGTTTTATTCTGACCAGAGGCGTACCTGCTAGCGGAGGTTATCCTGCTTTACCTCCATCAATCACTTCAGAATACATTCAATCTAGTTCAGTAATTGACTTTGAAAAACCATGGCTGGATAATTCAGGAAATACTCCGAAATACACTAGAATGACAATGAGGTTTGGTCTTTCAAATGCGGAACAATTTGCTAAAATAGGCCCGGCCCTAGATCAATTAATAGATGACATGCAACCATTCCAGAATCTTTCTTCCACAAATATTGAGCAAAGAGGAGATTTGGATTCAGCCTTTACTTCAGATGAATATCCGGTTACATGGGCTATCCCAACAGGAGACCCTGTGACGAGATTTGTAGCTGCAGATTCAATGCAGAATGAAATGCAATCCACTTTATTCCTAGGGTTAGTATTCTGTACATTCACACTATGGTGGGGATTTAGGGATGAAGAAACTCTATCAGATAGATTAGAAATGATAACAAATAAGAAAATCATGTATTCTGTAAAAACAGTTCTAGCAATGACATTCATAGGAAGTATCATGACATACCTAGTTAGTGTGGAGGCAGGAATTGTTTTTGCTGGTTTAACTCTAATATTGAGTATTTTTTGGGGTATTTCGGGCTTTGGTATAGCCGTGATTACAACTACGCCAATATTCATAGTCATAATTTGGTTGTATGGATTAATCGAAATTGCAGGTTATGGACTCAACATGGTTACAGTAGCAATAGCTGCAATGTCATTAGGAGTAGGAATCGATTACGTAATCCATGTAGTAGAAAGATTCAGAGAAGAACAAGAAAATGGCCATGATACAATTACTTCAATTGGGATAGTAGGAGGTGCTTCTGGCTTAGCACTATTTGGATCAGCCTTATCCGATATTGGAGGTTTCTTAGTCATCACACAATCAAGTATGGGATTCTTCTCCACATTTGGATTATTTTGTGCTATAATGATTGGTCTTTCATTAATTGCTAGTATGATACTAGCGCCATCACTAATCGGAATAATCTATAATAATTCTAATAATGCTAGTAATTAATCTTGATAATTAGCTTCACCAGGAATCTCTTCTTTCAGACCCTTACGCTGTCTAATTTCTGCTGTAACCTTATGGAATAAAGCAGCAGGTAACTGTACGAAACCTGCATTCTCAGTATTCCAGACTGCTCTTCCTTGGCTGGCAGCTCTAATGTCATTTGAGAAGCCAAAAGATTCTGCCACTGGCATCTTTCCAATAACACTGGCTGTTCCACCATCTACAGGCATATCCTCGATAATTCCCCTACGAGTAGTTAGCTCTCTAGTTACTCCACCAATAACATCGTTAGGTGCGTCAATTCGAATATTTTGCATTGGTTCATAAATCACAGATCTAGCTCTTAATACAGCACCCTTTACAGCATTACGAACAGCAGGGATTGTTTGTGCAGGTCCACGATGAATTGCATCTTCGTGAAGTTTTGCGTCAACTAATCTAACTAAAACGCCCATTAGAGGTTCTTCAGCTGTTGGTCCTTTCTTACAAACATCATTGAAACCTTCAATCATTAATTCTCTAGTTTCATGAAGGTTTTGAATACCTTTAGTATCATTTACGAAAACATTTGTACCATTAATTGCATAAATTTTCCTCATTAAATCTTTATCCATACCAAACTCTGCAAATTTATTACCTACTTCTTTAGCATCTTTTGTTCTAACTGGTCCATCCCCGAAGTGGCCTTCTCTCATTGCTTTAATCACATCTTGTGGTAATGGCTCACATTCTATGTAGAATCTATTATGTCTGTTAGGTGATTTCCCCTCAAATGGTCTTCCAGTATTATTACTTTCAATTGATTCACGATAAACAACAATAGGTTCACTAACCTTAACTTTGATATTTTGTTCTTCTTGCATACGGAAGATTGTAATTTCAAGATGTAGCTCACCCATTCCTGCTAGAAGAGCTTCTCCTGTTTCTTGATTAGTAGTTACTTGTAGTGATGCATCAGCTTTAGCCAACCCTCTCAAAGCATCGATGAACTTTGGTAAATCCTTCATTGATTTAGGCTCAACAGCAACTGTAACAACAGGTTCAGAGTAGTGTCTAATTGCCTCGAATGGTGTCGCTTCTGGATCTCTAGTAATAGTTACACCCGCAGCTGCACTTTTGACACCAGTCAATGCAGCAATATTTCCAGCAGATACTTCCGGGACTTGTATTCTATCTCCACCAACCATCATACTAACCTGTTGGACTCTCTCAGCTTTAGCAGCTCCAATCGCCCATACACTCTCGCCATGTTTAATCGAACCTGAATACACACGTCCTACAGCAACTTCTCCTGCATGAGGATCCATCCAAATCTTAGTGATCATCAATTGAAGTGGACCATCAGGATTTGTTTCAAGCATTGATTGACCGACTTCTGATTCAAGGTCACCTTGCCAAATATTTGGGATACGGTATTTCTGAGATACTAATGGAGAGGGTAATTGTTCTACAGCCATATCCAATAGAACCTGATGAACAGGCGCTTTCTTAGCTAATTCTTTTTGTTCATCGTTGTGACAATGTTCAAAAATATCCTTGAAGTTAAGACCTGATTTTGTCATGTATGGTATTGACATCCCCCAGTTATAATATGCAGAACCAAATGCTACAGTTCCTTTCTGTACGGAAACTTGCCATTCTTTAGCTAACTCTGCAGGAGCGAATGTAGCAATTAATTTGTTAACTTTAACAATAATTTTTTCGAATCTTTGCATCATCTCAGGACCATCAATTTGTAACTCATTAATTAATCTATCAACCTTGTTAATGAAAAGTACTGGACGAACTTTTTCTTTCAATGCCTGCCTTACAACAGTTTCTGTTTGTGGCATTGTACCTTCAACAGCACAAGCCAGTATGATACATCCATCTACTGCACGCATTGCTCTAGTGACGTCTCCTCCAAAATCTACGTGTCCAGGAGTATCAATCAGATTAATCAGATAATCGTCGCCATCTATATCGTGAACCATTGATGCACTAGCTGCATTGATTGTAATTCCTCTTGCACTTTCTTGTTGATCGAAATCTAATACACGAGATTTACCAGCCAAATCTTCGGACATCATACCCGCACCAGCAATCAGATTATCTGAAAGTGTTGTTTTACCGTGGTCGATATGTGCTGCAATAGCAAGATTTCTTATTTTCTCTCTAACGTGCATAACTTCAGTTGCTCGCTTTATGTTGTCTTCTTTACGACCCATACAATCACCTTATGATAGTCCCCCGACCCAACTTCGGTTCATAAAGCCGATTGTATCACTACGTGATACAGGTAGTTACTCAGAGTCTGAGAATTAAACTAGAATCATCTTGCAGAAGATGCGATTCTCTCTACTTCTTCTCTCTTACCGACTGCGAAAGAGCCGACATCACCGCTAGCTGCTTTAGTTAATTCAGAAATAATTCCCTCTGTCAAAGTTTTCTTACTTTTTGCAGTTGCGGAAGCACAACCAATTCCAAGGTTTCTCAAAGCGATATCTAGGCGTCTGCTAGGAGATGAATCTACAGCTTTAGGAGCACTTACTGCTCCCATCTTGATCCTAGTAGTTTCCTCACAAGGAGCAGCTTCAATAATTGCATCAATAAATACCTGTAAAGGATTTTCATCCTTTCTCTCAGAGATAGCATCTAGTGCGTTCTCGAAAGCTTTGGCACAGTGCTGTTTCTTTCCGGAAAACTGACCTGAACGCATTAAGTTGTTAATGAATCTCTCAACAACTGATAATTTCGATTTACCAAACCATGAATTTGCATGTCTTCCACCACTATGAGGTGTGCCGATTGTTGTCAAATTAATGTAAGGAGCAAGCCCGGGATCAGAACAGGTAACATCAGTTGCATCCCACTTACCAAAAACCATAGTTCCGATACCAGCTATAGGAGATACTTGTGTAGATTGATTTTCTTCAGACATTCAAACACCTCATCGTACTGGTTTCTCTTTACGGCCACGAACCATCTCATCAAGAGAAACGCCGTTAACCTTGATTACTTTGTATCGAACACCAGGAAGATCTCCCATAGACTGCCCTCTCGGACCACCGATACCTTCTACTAAAACTTCATCGTGTTCATCAATAAATGAAATTGCACCATCTCCAGGAGCAAAGGCTGTAAGTTTATTTCCAGTTCTAATGAGAGATATCTTCACAGCTTTACGAATTCCTGAGTTTGGTTGTTTGGCTTCGAAACCAACCTTTTCCACAACAATGCCCTTGGCTTGTGATGAACCCTTCAAAGGATCGTGTTTCAAAACTCCACCTTGACGGCGTTTAATCTCACGGTCACGGAATCTCTTTTCTTTCCAGCGATATTTACGACGGTCACTTTTCATCTTCGATCCGGAGAAAAGTCCTCTACCCAAGCAATAACACCTCTAAGACGGGCCGCCGACCTACCTGTGGTATAAGAGCATGACGGGAGAGCAGTGGGTAGAAGTTCGACCCTAAAACCCATTTTCTTTCGCTAACATTGAAATCGAAATGGCATCGGGTTGTCAACATGGCGTTCCGGGATTTACTTGTTGATGTTAAAAAAATCGATACTGAAACTAGTGTAATACACGGAATTTTGAATAATTCGAAGGATTTCAATCACATCCCATTAGTTTTCAATAACCTGACTGAAGCACCCAATCATTCCGCGGCATTAAATGTACTAACAAGAAAAAGAATTTGCGAAACCTTTGATGTAAGTCCTGGTGAACTAATTGATATTTTAGCATGGGCCATGAATAACCCTTGTGAGCCGGAAATTATTGACTCAAGTCAAGCACCTGTTATGGAAAATACCATGGAAAAAGTAAATCTTAACAAAATACCAATTCCTTGGCATTATCCGGAAGATCGCGGTAGATATCAATCGGCATCTGTGATTATTGCACAATATAATGGGATTAGGAATATGTCATTCCATAGACAATTTTTGAGAGACGGAAACCATACTGTTTCAAGATTTGTGCCGAGACACCTTAGAACAATGACAGATTTAGCTGCTAAAGAAGGGAAAAGTGTAGATATCGCTGTTATCAACGGAGCAGATGCGGTTGTACTTCTGGCAGCAGCAATGTCATTCACTGAAAATCTAGATGAATTAACTGTTGCAGCTGCTTTGCATAAAAAATTACATGGATCTCCTTTGAAATTGGTAGAATTATCTAATGGTATCCAAGTCCCTGCTAATGCAGAATATGCTATGGAAGCTAGAATCACTTTAGAAAGGGATGATGAAGGACCATATGTAGACATTACTGGAACGGTGGATGATGTCAGGCAAGAGAATGTGATTATTTATGATTCAATTCATCATAGAAATGAACCTGTATTTCACGCACTTATACCTGGCGAAGTCGAACATAGAACTTTGATGGGGATGCCAAGAGCTCCAACAATCAAGAATGCTGTTTCAGAAGTAGTACCATGTAGTGACGTATACTTAACAGATGGAGGATGTGGATGGCTTTCATCCGTTGTGCAAATAATTCCTCAAAATGAAGGAGATGGAGTAAAGGCGATACATGCGGCATTAGAAGGGCATCCATCGATGAAACAAGTAATTATTGTAGACCAGGATATCGATACATCTGACCCTGTAAGGGTTGAATGGGCATTAATGACACGTTGGCAACCCGACAAAGACACCGTTATTCTTTCTAATCAAAAAGGTTCGAGTCTAGACCCTAGCAGATCGGAAGATGGGTTAACAAGTAAAATTGGAATTGATGCTAGTTTACCACCCGGAATTGATAAATCTCCTTATGAATCCGTGCTTTGAGGTCAAAAGATGGAAGGCGTTGACATCAATCAGAAACTGCAACATCCAAGAAGAAGTTTGGGCAATAGGCACAGAAGTCAAGCTGAGAAATTCCTTAAAATTTCGCAAAATCAAGAGAATCTAAATTGGGCGGAACAAAGCGCTAAACAAGCAGTTCTTTATGATTTTACAAATCCAGAAAATTGGATAATTCTGACAAAAATCAAGATACTCAAAGGAGATGTTGAAGGGATTCGTGCAGTTTTAAAAGAATTATTCACAATTTTAGGTAGAGATCCTGAATTATTGAGTCAATTAAAAAATATTGATTTGACCAAGAATGGAATAGATTTACTAAATGCCGGTTTGAGAATTGATCCTTTGGACCCTGATAAATGGGCAAAGGAGGTTTTGGGAAATAACGAAGAAACTCAGAAGTTCAAAAAAAGAGTTGAAATGCTAGACTTGAGAGATGCAAGGGCAAATATCCTATTTTCCAGGAGGATTGAGAGATTAAGAGATTTTGATAATGAAGAATTGTTCATGTATTTATCAAGAATCATTTTGGCTCAGAGGCCATCGAATCATGAAACTTGGACCGAGTTAGGGAAGTTACACGAAAGAAGAGGTGAGTTGGATGAGGCTTGGTTCTGTTATGATCAAGCACAGACATATTTTCCTACGATTAAAGTCAGAGATAGATATAAGGAAAGAATGGAAGCTAAAATGGATGGTAAGAAAAAGATTCCTTGGAAAGAACCGAAAATTAAGAATAGGGTTGATTTCCTTAAGAAAATGCAAAATATGTCTACTCCAGAGAACTTCACGAGAAATCTTGATGAAAAATCCGATGGAGAAAAATTGGACATTGATGACTATCAGAAAATTGCAAACTTCAGAGAACAAGGGAATCTTTCTGGAGCATTCTTTTTGGCAAGACAATTAGCAGCTGAAGGAGATGAAAAGGGAAAAATATTAGTTAAAGAGATTATGGAGGAAATGGATAATGGAAACTGATGACCCGTGGGTAGTTGTCTGGGCAATACCCAAAAATAAGATTGATGTGCCGTGCTGGTTAATGGTGAAACATATCGAAAGAGGATGGGAATTACCAGGAGGTAAGCAGCTTGAAAATGAAGAAAATGACGTTACTGCTCTAAGAGAATTATATGAAGAAACGGGATTATTAGGAGTTGCTATATCTGAAGATGACTCGATAATTAAAGGTGGAGTAGTTGTTTTAGTAGAGATTAATGAAGAACCTGAACCCTATGGTTGGGATTCTGATGATGAAAATATAGTCGAAGTTGGATGGTGTGTAGAGATACCAGATGAGTTATACTGGGGAAGTAAAGAAATTAAGAAATTAATAACCTACGACTGGAGTGCTTCTAGGACTTTCAAGTCCTGAATTTCACTTTTCCGCTGAGATAAGAGATTCTTCCACTCATCAATCCCCAACATATCAGATGAATCGATAATCAATCCAAGATCATTCCGATTATCTCCTGATAAATTTTGAGTCAGTATAGGAATTAACTCTTCAACAATCTCTACAATATCCTTAGGATTAGAGGGAATCCAAGTTGCCCCTGCTGATTCCCTAGGTGCTGCATTTTCCAATCTAGATTCCATATCTGGAGCAGATTCAGAGACTTCCTCCAATGCTAAATCCAACCATTCAAGAGAGCAAACTAGACTTTCAGAAATCATATTAGTATTAATGAAAAGTTTTCTTGCAGACCATAAATGCCGCATTGCTGGATCAAGGTCATTTAATGTCACGTATATTCTTGCGGCTTCCAATCGAGAGAGGCCTATGATATCTTCAGGATGACCGTATTCTTTACTAATATCTGCATGGACTACCAAAGACATTATCGATTCACCAACATTTCTATGCCAATTGGCTAAATTTAACAAGGAAAGACCATGTAATGGAGAACCAGGGCATAAAGCATTCAGTCGATCTACACACCATCTCAGCTCACTTCCAACTAAACTAACATCTACAATACCCAATAATGCACGTTCCATTCTTACTCGTGCTTCAATGAGATGATCTCTCTCATTATTTGTTCTAGAACGATTCAATATATCTTCGGAAAAATCACTTATATTTTGCAAGTCTCCTTGAGAAATTTTCTCTTGAAAAATTAGCATATCAAGTTCTAAAGGAGTTGCTTTTTCTAAAGAATCACTCATAGAAAGCACCCTATTATTCTAAAGAACTTACAACAGAATCATATTGAGTTCTTAATTCATTTTCTCTCTCAACCATTCTTTCGAGATGAGATTCGAATGTTTCTTTAGACGCAGATAATTCTTTAACTAATTCATCTCTATCATCTACTTCTAATAATAAATTTCCTACGGCTCTAAAAACAGGCCTATTCTTATCCTGTTTAGATAAAGATTCCAATGTCAAAGTGATTTCATTAATTTGTGTCGAAACCGTTTGGATTTGATTACGAGACAATTGTAAATCTTGTACTAAAGCTTGGATATCTTGAGGTGTCGATTGGTCCATTTAATCCTCTCCTGCGGCACTAAGGGCATGCTCTGATGCTATCAACCCACGCATCAGGCTATTCCATCTTGCTCTTAAGTCAACAATACTTTCCGCTGACTCTGAAACTATTATTAAATCATCATTACAAACGAAATTACATTCTGTAACTAAGCTTGCAGCCAGTGCTTGCGCATCAGAATGAGTGAATGTTAATTCAAAATGGGAAGATTCATTCTTCTTCATCATTAGATGATTCCTCGGCAAGTTTGCGCTCATATTCTAGAGCCGCTTGTTGAGCAATAACAGTCATATCTGTCGCAGTTGCACCTTCCATTCCTCTTCGAATAACTCTACTATTGGAATCAGAAGCCCTAGTGAATGGTTCCCAAACTCCACCGGTGAATTTGTATCCGCATTTTTTGCATTCCCAAATTCCAGCAACTTGCCTTCGAACTTTCTTATATTGGCACTTTGGGCAAGTATAAAATTTTGATTTTTTAGCGATCGCTGAACCTGCTCTTCGACGTACGCTGACACCGTATCTAGCTCCGAATTTTGCTGTTGCTCCGGACTTCTGTGTTCTTTTTGCCATTTTAATTGCCTCCTTCTAATGAATGAACCATATTTCTAAGTTCTTCGCCCTTTTTACGAGCCTCTTCCATAAGTTCAGTAAATTCAGCGGCCGTGAAGGCTCCCTTAAGACCCTTCTGTAATGAATGGACGTGATTATCATCACCTAATGTAATATGGATTCTTTCGTCGCCGCCCAGTTCTTCTCTACCATTGGCATCAAAGATAAATCTACCACCAACTCTCTGATATGAGCACATTATTGGTGTTTTTGAGACCACCAAAGGTCTATCCTCACCTAATTCAAATTTTTCCTGTGGAATTATTGCATTACGTAATGCAGTTATTCCTGCCAAGGCAAATGCATCGAATAAGTTGCCATCATCTGAAACTGCAAAGAGATCAAGAATAACTTGCCATGCTTTTTCGCCAGGGATAATACATAAATCAGAAGTGTCAATACATCCTGATTCTCTTATTCCGCGGTCTACGACTCTACTTAACTCAATTGATTCAGCACTTGGTGGTCCGGCTTCATGCTGTCTTCCTGAAACTGGCCTTACTTCGGCCATACACATTAAACCACCTTCATTCGGTCTATCAGGATAAGGAGTCATAGTCTGAAATTTCACACCGGCTAGAACGATTGTGTCGCCCATTCTAACACGGGCTGAACCTTCAGCATTCCCAAGTATTCCTACTTCTATTTCTACATCTCTTCCTTCAAACTGAGAACGGTTATCCAATCTCTGATTATTTTCTGCTAATTCTCTGAGATGACTTCTCAATAATTGAGGGACTAAAGGAATACTCATTGAGGATACCTCCCTGTTTTCAATGCTTCAACACAATAACCATGTATTACCATTGCTGCATCCATATTGTAATCCCAAGCTTCTTGGAATTCTTCAGGAGATAAGTCACCATCCATCTGGAGGAAGGCTAATTCGCCCGAATTAGGAAGCACTCCCATAGGTAAATCGGCTTCTCCATAATTATCTTCTGCCTTGTTCAAATCACAGACTACTACATCGTTTATTTTACCTGATGCCACAGAAACCACTAAGTCAGTCATAGGAATTCCTGCATGGGCAAGAGCAACTGATGCTGCAGTTAAACCTACACATCTAGTGCCTGCCTCAGCACAAATAATTTCAATTTCTACTCTGATTTTAGAACGAGGATATAATTCTAGCATTACAACACTTTCTAGAGCTTCGGCAGTAACTTTGCTAATTTCTCTGCTCCTTCGATTAAAACCTGGTCTAATTCTATCAGATGTGGAAAAAGGCGCCATATTATATCTGACATCTAAAACAGCTCTATCTTGTCTCTGGATTTTTCTCGGATGAGCTTCCATAGGGCCATATATTGCAGCGATAACGTCATTGGCACCCCATTTCATTCGGCACGAACCATCAGCTACTGGAACTACTCCTAGCTCAATTGAAATTGGCCTTACATCTCCTGCTTTTCTTCCATCATTACGGATGCCATTGGCATCAATCATTTGTACGTCTCCATATCCCATTATGCTACACCTCCCAGTGTTACTGCTTTTGCTTCAGCAGTTAGTGAACGGAGTCGATTTCGAACTGCTAGCGTTCCATTGAAATCTCCATCAATCCAAAGTCTCCCATTGTCTCCAACGATAACTCTGCATTCTGATTCCTCCTTGAGTTGTCTCAGTGCTTTTCCTTGCTTACCTATGAGTCTGCCCAAAAGATGTGGGTCTATATTCTCAACAGCACCTGATCGAATTTTGCGTAATCCCATACCTTTCATAGTAACCACGCTTGAATGTGTTTCTTCTACTTCTTGGACTCTGCATAGTATTGCTTCACCAATATCTATCACACTCCTAGTCCCTCCAAAATCTGCTTTAGATGGGCCAAGACTCATTGGCAATATTGCGTTGAATGGAGCACCTATATCTACAAACCATATGTTGTTAGTACAACCTTCAACGTATCCAATTACTAAATCTCCAGGCCTTGGAACATATGCAGTTCTTCTAGGTTCAATGGAAATAGTATTACCATTCACATTCATTCTTCCGTTTTTCGTAGCACGAATACGGCCATCAATAGCTATTACACCATGGCCTAATTCATGACCCTTTGATTCACCTAGATCTTCTCCAGGTGCAACGAGTTGGGTATCTCGTTGATTGTCTTGCGGCCCGGCCGCGTTCTTCTTTTCAGTCATGTTATCGAGCCGCGCGACCAACCCTCCCTTCATAACCTTGATGTGAACCCCTACGGGGTTTAATTAGTCTAGTTCCTTTACAGAAACTTCTGAAGACCTTTGAGCAACTTGGCTAATAATCTCATTTTTCATGCCCCCAGGAACTTCTACCACACAGACCCATGAACCATCGCTGAGCCATTCTTCTTTCTTGATAGATTCTCTTACAATTCGATGCACTCCGCCATAATCAGACCCTGGGACTTTGAATGCAAGGCGCATTGTTATAAATGACAACGGGATTATCGGCTTGAGAAGTTTAATTGCATCTTGGACTTGACGATCGACTGATAAAAATGGATCTATAGAGAACCTTATTTCGTCTAAAGCTAGTTCTATTCTAGTTCGTGGGTGCGGTAACTTTGTTCTAGGATCAGTAGCAGTAGTCGCAATTTGATGGATAATCTTAGTTTTCTTATCTGCAATAATTTTCTTCCTCTGAATTGTAGTTAATTGAATTGTACCTTCATTCAAGATTTTTTCAACACAAGCAACAATCTCAGTAGTGCCAAAAATACTCATCAAAGCTTCATTGGTAGGTCTATCGCCAGCTCTAGCATCATTCCAAATCTGGTCAGTTGCCAATAAATCATCCATTGAAACAGAAGAATGATCTTTCTTCCAAGCATCTACTAAATCAGGATCTACAAGAATTTCATATCTTGAACCACCCTTCTCAAGACGGGCGAGAACTGCATCATCAAGACTTACCATGAACCGTGAGAAAGGGGGAAGGACTTAGAATTGTAGGTCTGAAAATACTTACAATCTATCTAATTGCTTCAATGTAGATTCTCTATCTAACTTCTCATATCCATTAGAATCTACAACTGCTATCTCGACAGTTTCTCTATTTAGGTCATCTTCAAGTGATTCTCTTAAAGCCTCTAAACCAAGTTTTATTGCCGCATTCTTAGTCATATTCAATTTCCAATGATCCTCAAAATGATCAATTACAGTAGATCTTCCACGGCCTATTGCACCAGCCTGATATGATTGATATGCACCAGATGGATCTGTCTCAAATAAATGAATTCCTTCATCATCGACTCCTGCGATGAGTAAAGCTGTACCAAATGGTCTTGCTCCACCATATTGTGTGAATGATTGCATAAAATCGCACATTTTCTTAACTAATGTAGTAATAGCGATAGAATCCCCATAAGTCATTTTATTAACTTGGCATTGGACTCTTGCTTTGTCGACCAACTGTCTAGCATCAGCCACTAGACCTGATGTAGTAATTCCAATATGGTCATCTATCTGATACATCTTTTCTATGGAATCTGTTAAGATTAATTTACTTGAAATTCTCTTATCAACTATCAAAATAACCCCATCTTTAAATTTAAGTCCAACTGTTGTAGTCCCTCTTTTTACTGATTCTCGAGCATATTCTACCTGGTAAAGTCGACCATCTGGAGAGAATGTAGATACTCCGTGGTCATATCCGCGTCCGCTTGGCTGCATGTTAATCAGACTGCAACCAACGAAGGTGTCTTATGAATCTTGACAGTTAGAAGGCTGAATAATAGTGGCATTCATGGACAATGACGTTTTCGGACAAGTGTGAAAGTTGCAGTCCTAGCCTCTGGGGGAAAAGATTCCACCTATGCTTCATGGTGGGCATTAATGCAAGGATGGTCGTTAGAAGCAATGATCACTGTAAAAATAACAGGAGATGATTCGATGATGTTTCAACTACAAAATACTGAAATTGCAAAATTTCAAGCAAAATCTATTGGAGTAAAATGGATTGAAGTAAACTCATCAGGAATAGAGAATGAAGAAATTTATGAACTTGAAGATGAAATTAGAAAAATTCAAGGTTCTTTAGATGCAATTGTAGTAGGTGCATTAAGATCTGATTATCAAAAAACTAGGATTGAAAGAATGTGTGAGAGGTTAGGTCTTATTTCATTCAGTCCATTATGGCATCATAGCCCTTCAGAGCATATGAATTCTCTAATTGAACATGGTTTTGATGTCAGAATAGTTTCTGTTTCTTCAGAAGGTTTGGATGAAAAATGGCTTGGAAAAAGAATTACTGAAGATAGCTTAAAGGAATTAACTATTCTCTCCGAAAAGTATAGATTTAATTTAGATGGCGAAGGAGGAGAATTTGAGACTATTACTCTAAATGCCCCTCATTTCGAAAAAACAATTATTTGTGAAGGAGAAAATAGTTGGGATGGGGTAAGAGGGGCGTGGAATCTTACTAAAATTCAACTATCACCATAGGGTTATAATCAAACATGGAAAGCGTCTCGGAATAATGGGGAACAACGTGACGGTATCACCATTGGACTACAGATATGGAAGAGATGAGGCTAAGTCAATCTGGTCGAGAGAAGGTCGACATGAGAGACAATTAGATGTTGAAAGAGCATTGATTTGGGCGCACTGTCAACTTGGAAGAGTTAGTCCAGAAGATTATGATAAAGTTGCAGAAATTGCAAAACCAGAAATTGTAACTGCGGACAGAGTTGACGAAATAGAGAGGGAAACTAGGCATGACATTATGGCATTAACTAAAGCAATGGCAGAAGCTGCCGGTGACTCGGGTTGGTGCATACACTTAGGAGCTACGAGTAATGACATTGTCGATTCAGCAGTAGCATTACAAATACGTGATAGTATCAATTTACAACAAGAAACACTCAAAAGATTGCTCTCTACTATGTGTGACTTGGCGGAAAGAGAAAGAGATACTGTAATGCTAGGACGCACACATGGTCAAGCAGCAGTACCAATTACATTCGGCCTAAAAGTAGCTGTTTGGGTAGATGAGTTCAGAAGACATCTAGATAGGCTTGATGAACTGACACCTAGAGTTACTACTGGTAAATTTTTGGGAGCTGTTGGAACGGGAGCAGCACAGGGAGATAATGCATTCGAGTTGCAGAGTCTAATCATGCAAAATTTAGGATTACAAACTCCAATTGCGACAACGCAAGTAGTAGGCAGAGATCGTTACATAGAGTGGGTTTCTTGGATGGCAAATGTCTCTACAAGTATCGAAAAGGCATTACAAGAAGTTAGGAATCTTCAAAGAAGTGAGATTGCAGAGGTTGGAGAATATTTTGATGCTGAAAAACAAGTAGGATCTTCGACCATGGCGCATAAAAAGAACCCCATTACAGCCGAAAATGCTTGTGGATTAGCTAGAATAGTTAGATCTATGATTATTCCTTCATATGAGAATGCATTGTTATGGCACGAAAGAGATTTGGCAAATTCCTCCGCTGAGAGATTTACATTATCACATTCAATGATATTATTAGATGATATAATCATAAAATGCGATAAAGTACTATCAAAATTAGGCGTTGACTCAGATAGAATGAGATATAATATTAAAGCACAAAAAGGACTTGTAATGGCTGAAAAATTAATGATCGCTTTAGTAGATAATGGCATGCCAAGAGATGAAGCACATGAAGTATTGAGGACAGCCTCGATGAGCGCAATAAATTCAGGAGAAGATTTAGAAGATATTTGTGCAAGATCGGATGCTATATCAAAGATTTTCACAAGACAGGAATTATCTGAATTATTCAAACCAGAAAGTCACTTAGGCTTCAGCGGAGAAATAGTAGATCAAGCTGTTGAAATGGCTAGACAAAGAATCTAATTAATCCATATTATCATCTACAAGCATTAGTAATACTCAAGCACCCTCACTAGTAGAGAGTACTATGATTGATATGAGTAGAGGTCCGGTTCATATCTCGGCAGGACCTAGTTCAAACTCTAGTTCAATGTCTCTGAGTATAATTCTAGAGGTTCTTGAAAAATCTAACAAAGTCATTTGGATGACTAGAATTATACCTGACCAAAGGAAAATATCAGATATCTTAGGACATCTGAAAGATTCAGTTCTGAACAGAATGATTGTTATAGAATTTGGAGATAATCTGTCCGAAAAGTTAGAAGAAATTACAGGAATGATTTCTACTTTGAACAAGAATGATTTGCTAATAATTGATGACTGGTGTGGAAATTATGGGAGAGCAAAATCAAAAGATATAGATTTAATGAAAAAATTAGCAGAAAGTTTTGATGAATTCAAGATAATAATAACCTCCGATTCATATGAAGATGCTTCCGGAGAAAATAGAGGTTTTCGAGGTTTTATGTTTAGAGGGGGGAAGATAATAGAAGAGTTATTTAGGACTGTTTGGATTATAAAAATCGATAATCAATATCAAAAAATATTGATTTCTGATCAAGGAAAAGAGTTAGTTGCAGAGGCTACAAGAAATGGATATAAATTAATCAACTAAGTTTATCAATTAATTTCTCTAACTCTTTAATGGCTTCTTCACTAGGTTCAGATAATTTCTCAGGTTGCCTAGCAATTCCAGAATATTCTTCTGAATTGGAAATATTCTCACCTCTACGTAGTTTAATCATAAGGATGTAATAAGACATTATTAATGCGATTATTACTAGTAATATACCTACTAACAAATCGATACTCATAATTTCACCTAAATTAAATTCGAATTGGTTCACCTAAAGAAAGCGGTCTAGAGAGATGTCTACGCTGTGAAGGTGATGGTTCGACCCATCCATTAGTAAGTTCGAGATTATTCAAATTAATATCCTCAAAGAGCCAATGTTTGTCGATCTGCCTTTGACAAAATATGCATCTTAATGGTTGATTAACACCGGCACTTCTCATAGTCTTATTATTACAGCAAATAGGCCTACCAGTTACTCTAGGAACTGGAGATTCTACTCTCAATCTTTCTAAATGAATGCTACCGTCAGGAGATTCTAGACCTAACCAATTGATTCTATCACCAGGAATTAATTTTCGTAATAAACGATTTACATCTCCACCTTCCTTGAATGCTACCAAAGTTTTGCTACCCCCTCTGAATGTGACCTCTAAGCTTGAATGAGCCCCTTTGGTTTCCTTCGGATTTGTCAAAACTGTTGAAGTTGAGAAACCTCTAATGTGGTCGTCACTAAGTTGATTAGTTCGATGGATTGCAAATCTTTGGCATTTCTCAACATCCTTATTTGATTGAAGCCATTCATGTGCAGAAAGAACTGCTTGAGAAGTTGATCCTCTAATGCCATAAAGTACAGGACATGGAGTTCTTGGTGCAATTAGTCCTTTTTCTTGAGTTGGATCGCGATTAACAAATGTTTCAGGATGTTTTATTTCCATGTCCTTAACAATGGATGATGAAATTTCTCTTTTTTTTCCGATGTTGTTAGGGTGCCTCCAAGCTATCAGTTCCCATGTGGATTCTTCATGAGGTTTCCAAGCTATTGCAGCAGATGCTCCAATTAGCCCCCAATCAGAATTTAAAGTCATTTTGTTGATGCCTGAAAGTTTCTTTATTCTATCAGAAACATCTACTTTTTGCCGTACAGCTTCCCAGTAAAGATCTTCATTTATTTCTTCAAAAGAATAAATTAAGGCAGGAGATGTAAGAGAATCTATTTCTCCATCTATTCTCAGGCTATCTTCTAAATCTGAAAAAAAAGAAGATAATAAATTTTCAAAACGGGATATCGATTTGGAAGAGCATTCAATTATACAGGATAAAGCACCATTACCTCGGGTTCTTCTTTCCGCAAATGGCCATAATCTTACTAAACGTCTTTCAATAATTTGAAAGCCAGGTAAATCTGATAGTGAATTAAGTAAATCATCAAATGTTGCGGTCGTACAACCATAATCGGCTGTATCAGTATCATCTAAACCAATCCAAATTTTGGTTCTATCAAGATTTTGCAAATCTAATCACCTAAAATCTCAGAAATCACGTCCGAAATACCAACTTCGGGATTACATCTAATTCCTTTGACTCCGAAATTAAATGCCGCTCTCATATCTACATCTCTATCTCCAACCATTATTGAGTCTGATTCATCGGGTTTATCGACCCAATCATTATCAAATCTAAGTTTGATTTCAATATTTTTCTCAGAGGCTGAAATAATTTGCCTACCAGCCTCAAGCATTCCAGGATTTGGTTTACGAGCCCAAGCCCCTTCCCATGGAGCATATGGGCTATACAATATCAGATCTAAGTGAGCGTTAGGATTCTCTGAGAGCAATAATTCTCTTAATTTATTATGAATATCGTGAAGATTATCATGAGTCCAGAAGCCTCGTCCAACCGGTGACTGATTAGTTACAACACAAATTCGAAAGCCTGATTCTCTTAATGCGGCTACAGAATTAGCAGTATTTGGAAAAATAACTAACTCATCTGGAGAATTGATATAATTCTCAGAGCCAACATTGAGTACACCATCTCTATCTAAATAAGCAATTTTACCATTCCAAGTTCCATTTGGCAATGGTAACAAATCTAAAGGAGAGTCAATTTCTGCACCGTCTCTATTAGGGATTAGCATAAAATCACAAACCATGATGAGACTTAATTGCTTCTTTGACGATATGGTTAACTATCAACTGAATGTCTTCAATTCTCTCCATTGATTGGGTAGGAGCGACAAGAGCTACATCAACTAATTCAACAATCATCCCTCCCGATTGACCATTGAAATCTCCAGTAATTGCAGCAGTCCTACAACCATTTTCTTTTGCAAATTTTACCCCATTTATCACATTAGGAGAATTTCCTGAGCCTGTGTATGCCACTACCAAGTCTCCTTCTCTGATGAAAGTGGATAATTGACCAACAAAAACATTTGAGTAATCAGTATCATTTGACCAAGCGGTAAATGAAGAAATATTATCGCTATGTGCGATTGTTCTTAATTTGAGTTCTTTAGACCAATCGCCTGCACTATGAGATGGAGTTGCTGCACTTCCTCCATTACCTATGAAATGGACACTTCCTCCCTCTTGCCTTGTTATTTCTACAAGGCTCCAGAACGCCTCTAAAGAGCCCATAGGAATATTATCAAGAGCCTGTTTCAAATCACTGATGTAAGAGTTCGCAAAGTCAGAAAAATCGAATCCCATAGTAAAACCCCGAGTGTACGGATGAGGGCATCCTATTTACGAGTTGAGCGTAGTAGGGGTGACGATGGAAGAGCCAATCGGACTGCTTGTCTCTAAAATTGGAGAGGTTATTGGAGTAAATTCAATGGCTCTAGAATTAGGCATAATTATGACCGGTGCATTGTTTTTAGGCCTAGGATTTCATAGGAAAAAAGATACGAAATCGCGCTATTACGCGGCAATAGGATGGATTTTTACAGGATTATACTTTTACTTACAATCAGGACACTATGTTGAGATTTCAGACCCAGTTTTAGTACTAATGACGGCCGGTGCATTACCTGGAAGTATAGCTTTGGCTATCTGGGAAATAAAAAATGAAAATACACCAGATGCTTTACAATGGCTCAGAGGTTGTTTTACATGGGCAGTAGTTCCATATTTTGTCATTTTTAGTGTTCCATATCTGAATATGGCTCTCATTCAATTGACTGCAGAAAGTACTGAACTAATGTTGGAATTTTGTGGTCTAGGAAATTATCATATTGGAGAAATGATGGTAGCACGTGATGGTGCACCCGATATTCCTGTTTCGGAGTGGGATGGAAACAAATGGATACTTACAGAGTCTCTAGCAGAAGAAGGATTCTATGTTCAATTCTTTGATTCCGATGGTATGGTAATTGTTCAATTTATCATGGCTTGTTCCGGACTACAGTCAATGATAATATTTGTAGGAGCTATTGGGGCTTTGAGTTCAGTTTCTTGGAAAAGAAGAGCCAGAGGACTTTTGATAGCATTACCTACAATATATGTTTTGAATATGTTCAGAAATGCAGGAATTGTTTGGCTGACAGAAAGTTATCCTAACTGGTCATTATTAGGAATCGAAATGTTTGATTTTACTCATAGTTATGCTGCAAAAGCAATTTCACTCTTTGCTATGTTCCTTATGGCTATTGCCCTATTTGATTTGTTGCCAGAGTTGCACAAACATATAATGAAGATTCTCAATCCAATATTAGATATCGCTGAAAAAATTACAAGAACGAATAAGTCATCTTGAACGTAGTTGCTCGTAGAGTTTTCCAGTTAGAGGCATGTCATGTTCCCATGCAAATTCTTTCATGACACGTAATGCCTCCTTCTCTAATTCTGAATCTCCTACGAAATCTGTCACTTCAATAACACCATCTTTAGTATTGGCTTTGAAAGCAGCAATAGGTTCCTCTTTATGGAAAACCATGTAAGCTGAACCAAAGCCAAATCTTTCTCTGAGAAGGCTACCGAAGTAATGTACTAATGGATCGGATGGCGGGACAACCAAATCTCTAGTTTTTCTAATTCCATCTAGTCCTTCCAAGATATCTTGTCTACCCCAACAAATATCTTGTAAGTCATCCACTAAGAACCCCTTTATCAGAGTCCCATCGGATTCAAAATCATGCATAACATCGCTTATCTCCTCAGCAGAAAATGCAGAACCTGCTAATCGTTCTACCTGTTTCAAAGAAATTACAGGATACTCACTCACCAAATCTCTAAGATAATTTGACTTAATATCCCATAAATCACTGTTAGAAATAGGAGCTACTGTCTTGAATCCCCCTCTATAATCTTGTATTAGATGGCCACTTCTTACTAATGGAGATATTAACTTCCTGAATTCTGCTCTTTTCATGGCATGCCTCTCCATAAAAATTACAGGATCGTGATGTTCTCTAAAGAACTGTAGAATATCTTCATCCTCTTCATTGGATTGTAAATTACGAATAGTTAACAGCCTCTCAAAATGTTTCTGCCGACCCCATACTAAATGGCCTCGCAAATTTGTACCTTGGGATAATTGATGTGCTGCCGCCATTGCTTTCAGATTGACTCTAAACATCTC
This sequence comes from uncultured Candidatus Poseidoniales archaeon, assembly GCA_964003245.1. Lineage (GTDB taxonomy): Archaea > Thermoplasmatota > Poseidoniia > Poseidoniales > Thalassarchaeaceae > MGIIb-O2. Next base: position 17,869 of record CAXFIU010000007.1, on the reverse strand, counting down.
ACAACGTCCTCTTAAAGCGAAATCATCTCTTAATTCATCCATAGTTTCAAGTGCTAATGTCTCATTTTCATGTCTGGAATTCTGATGTAACCTATGGTGATAAAATAACATTCTATTGACCTCTTTTCTCGACCTAGGTTCTACGACCCCACCACGAATATATCGCTCTCCATCGCCCATTGAAATGAAACCTAACTCGGCAAGAATTTTCTGAATATTCTCATCACAATCATGTACTGGTATCGAATTAAATGCGTGCAAAACTGATACATCTACGAGTCTATCCCTATAATTCTCCAATAATTCGTCGAATGTTTCTTTAAATTCATCAAGATAAGAATGAGGGATATTTATATCTTTAATTTCTAGATAGTCATTGACTACAAACATCAAGATTCGCCCAATAGGGTCTACTCCCTTGAAAACTGGATGATACCATCCCTGTTTGAGGATTAATCTTACTTCTTGAATAAATCGACTGCAAAATGGATCTGATTGAGATAAAATTCTCATTTTCCTATCTTCAACTACTGGTTGTAATAGTAATTCTGCATCTTCTTGTGACGCATAATAGTCAGTTGGATCTGGTTGAAGAGCAACTATTCTCCTAATCTGTTTAGAATCATCTAAATCTCTCAAGACTTCAGCTAATTCTTCCACAGGCCTACTCACATAGAATCTTAATGTATGTAATCGAACAGGCCCTATGGCTTCAATTAGTTGCTTTACAGAGCTTGCAAAATCTAATGGCTCTACTACGTCATGAATCTTATGGAAGACTGCTAAGGAGCGTTTTCTATTAGGTAATACTAGATACTGCTTAGCTACCAATAGTTGTCTTTCTAAATTATTTAGAGCACTTTTCAGACTTCTCTGAATATGAGCATTTTCTTTACCTTTCGGATATCCATCAAATAATTCTGCACGTGATAAACCACCAGGAGTGATTTTATCTAACAATTCCTGCTCTAATGCACCTATCCATGGCTCTCCTCTTAAACCCAAAAACATAGGAATTTGGTCTTTAGAAGTATATCCGACTCTGTTATGAAGTAAACGCCCATTGTAAATATCTGAATCGTGTTTAATGTCTTTCCAGTCTCTAAATCGATAATTTCTCACACGATGCAATAGTTCATCTCTTCTTTGTACAAGAGTTAGGCTCCTTATTGCCTCTGAAGGTTCATTATATTCTTTGAATGATTTAGCAAGAAGATGGTTTTGGAGAGTACGGTAATCAACAACCTCTACACTCCCTCCAGTTATTCTGTATTCATCGACTCTGAGGATATATTCTCCCTCATCGGTTTGAGTAAAGAATCCGATAGAAACTAAATTTTTCATTTCTAATTCTTGGAGGACGGCTTCGACCTGGGCTTGAGGAAAAGGAAGTCTAGAACTAAGACTCTCAGATATCTGGGGGCCCTCTGAACCTAACATATCCAATAATTTCATTCTCAAACAGTCTTGTGGATCTGACAAGTTCTTTTTCTTCAATTCTTTAGGTTCAAAATCACCATCATAACCCACACCTACTTCATAAGTTAGACCTCCAGTGTATAATTCCCTAATATCATCAGTCTCAGAGCCACCAGCTACTGCTAGACAACCTAATGTCCCGTGGACATCTGCCATTCTCATTGAGAACCATTTGTCGTCTATTTGTTCATGACCAGTCCCTTGAACTCTAGTAATCAGTCCTCTTTCAGCTAACTCCCTTACCCATTCTTTAACTATTTCAATATCAATATCCTTTAGTTTATGTTCATAGAGAGGATTAGATAATTCTCTATTCAAACCGCCGCCCATGTCCATTAATTTCAATAAACCATTTGCATTAGTTGGTTCAGAGATTTTTGACATATAATATTCCGATATCTTAGATTTATCTAAGTCGGTGGCTAATGAACGCGCACCCAATAGGCGCCTGAGGATTTCAGGATCGACATCTTTAATCAAATAGGCTCTTGTCCTTAAAGACAAGAGATCTTCGAATGAAGACATGAATAATGTCATACCTAAAGGCGAAGGCATTTTGACTCTTCTATGAACAATTCTAACATGTTCACTATCCATTCTATTGATGAATATTTCAAGCTGAGCCATATCTAAATCAGAATGAAGAATCTCATTCATTGTTTCACGTATTAACACAGAATCGTCCATTTGCCTATGTTTTTGCATAATCTGTTCAGCCCTCTGCTGAAACTGCTTGGGACTGACTTCGTCTGCACCGATTCTTCTTGGATTAAGCATACTTCGACTAGAAATTTCTCTAAATCTCTTTGAAAATAATTGAGACTCCATCATGTGTTTTTGAAGAACATCTTTACTGTTTCCCTGTTTGAATATTTCAGGAATTAGAGATATTTCTACCTCATGACTTAATTTAATCATAAATCCATTCTCATCAAAGGAAAGTTCGTGGACGATAATATTGTCATTAGTTGCTATGCCTGCAAAAAGATGGCCGAGAGCAAGATTGAATGCCCTGCCTCTACAAGTTGTAACTATGTATGTCGGCAATGGTGCCTCTACTTGTTCAACTAAGATTAAATCGTTACTGGGGACTTGGAAAGTAGTAGCTACATGTTCTTGGAAGAATCCAGAAACTGCATGAGCCACAGGTCTATTTAGCCCTAAAATATTTGTGAAAATTGTCATTGGATCTTTTTCTAAACGAGTGTATGTCGCAACTTCTTCAAGTAATTCTAAGACTTCTTGACTTAATTCGTGAGTCCTACTATTTGCTTCTCCAGTCCACGAAGGAATTGTTGGTCTATATCCAGTTGCAGGACTAACATTGACTCTAGTGCCTCGGATACTACTTACTCTGTAAGTTGAACCTCCGAGTAAGAATACATCGCCGTTTCTCAGGCTAGAAACGAAACTAGATGATAATTGACCAACCATTGTACCATCAGATGTGAAAACTAAATAGTTATTATTTGGAGCAATTGTACCAATATTAGTGTAATAGATCATCTGAGCGAAACCTCGCTTACCAAATTTATTATCTTCCCAATCGACCCAAATTCTTCTTTCATCTTCTAAAAGATCTAGAACCTCAATATAGTCATCATAAGGAAGATTTCGGTATGGCCATGATGCAGATGCCAACTCATATGCATCATCAATATCCCACTCTTTAATAATTGAAAGACCGATTAAAAATTGGGCTAAAACATCAAGACAATTCTCAGGGAATTTAAGAATATCCATTGAGCCCCTTAGAATACCAGTTTGTAAGGCAACTAACTCTAACAAATCATGAGGAGAAATTGGTAAAAATCTCGCACGTGGAAGGCCACCGACTTGGTGTCCAGCTCGACCAATTCTTTGTAATGCGGTAGCAATACTTCCTGGAGAACCTACTTGAATTACTAAATCAACAGAACCAATGTCTATTCCCATTTCTAAGCTACTAGAAGAAACTACACATCTGAGATATCCATTTTTTAGACGCTGTTCGACATCTAACCGTATTGCCTTATCCATCGAACCATGATGTCCCTCTACCCCTAATAATCCTGCAATTTTTAATTTTTGAACTACTGTTTCAGTCATATTCCTAGTGTTTACGAATACTAATGTAGTGGTGTGTGCTTCTACCAATTCCTTTATTCGATCTACATTATGATCTAATATTTCCTTGATAGGAGTTGAGGCAAATCTTGGTGTTGGCAGTATAATATCTAAATCAAGATCTCTTGAACCTGAGATTTTCGCAATAGACACTTTCTGAGTATCTACATCGCTATTGCGACTATCAGATGCAACCAAATACTCTGCAACTGCTTCCAAAGGCTCCATAGTAGCACTAATTCCAATTCTCTGTACATCCGAATCTATCACAGAGTCCATTAGTGCTAAACTCAATGAAAGATGCGTCCCTCTTTTAGTAGGGACCAATGAGTGCATTTCGTCAATTATCATCCATTTCATATCATTCAGAATTGGCCTGAATCTTTTACTTGCAAGTGCGAGTCCCAAGGATTCGGGAGTTGTAATCAAAATATGAGGAGGTTTTTTTAGCATTTTCTCTCTTTCTTTTTGGGGAGTATCGCCAGTCCTTAATCCGACAGTAATGTCCTTAGCTCTAGAGGGAAGATAACTTTCTTTGATTTCTGTTAAAGGACCTATCAGATTCTTTTGAATATCATTTGCAAGAGCTTTGATTGGAGAAATATACATACATTGTACAGAATTTTCCAAACTACCATCTAATGAACGATTAACTAGGTCATTAATCACTGTCAAGAAGGCTGTTAGAGTCTTACCTGAACCCGTCGGAGAACATAGTAAGAGATGCTCCCCCTCCATAATCTTAGGAATAGCTACTTTCTGTGGATGTGTGAAATCTGGAAACTTATCTTTGAACCAATTACGCACAGGTGGACATAATTTATCCAGGAGTTCTTCAGACTCCATCATATCTTGTATATATTCAATATCTGGCATTTAATATACACCGCGACCCGAAGCGTATCGATTGAGTACTTATAATGTTGGATTAAATCACTGATTTTTTGATAAGAAAATTAAAATTCTGAAATCCGCTGAAAACATTAAAGAATCAATTTTTATTTCAACCTACTAAGGATGGCTTGAAAGGTAAACACTCATTCAAAGGTTCATAATATGGCGGATGAGAAGCGTATCGAGAGGCTCTCAGCAATGCTGAAGAGAAGAGGGATTATACTTCCTGCTTTCGAAATATATGGTGGAGTTTCCGGTTTAATTGATTATGGACCAGTAGGTGCATCGATTAGAAGAAGAGTCATTCAGAATTGGATAGAACATTGGACAATAAATGGAGATATTGTAGAAATAGATTCACCCACAATAACGCCTGAAAATGTATTAATTGCAAGTGGCCATGTTGGTGAATTTAATGATTTAATGACACAGTGTGAACAATGCTCAAGTGCTTTCAGAGCCGATCAATTAATCGAAGGTTATCATCCTAATCCAGATATTCTAGTTTCAAAGGAAATTGATGAAATTTTAACTACAGAGAAAATAAAATGTCCTAATTGTAATCAATCCCAATGGACTTCTTCGAAACCAATGAATCTAATGTTTGGCACAAAGATAGGGGCAATGAAATCTAGTAGACAAGCATATATGCGGCCCGAAACAGCTCAAGGAATGTTCATGCTCTATCCTTCATTGTATAGACATTTTAGGCAAAAACTACCATTTGGCGCGATTCAAACTGGAAAGGGATATAGAAATGAGATTAGTCCTCGACAAGGCATGATTAGATTGAGAGAGTTTAATATGGCTGAATTAGAATATTTCATAGACCCTGAAAACCCCCCAATAGTTGATTTATCAGCAAATAAAGAGAAAATTAGCCTTATTCCTGACCCAAATGGAAATGAACATAAAGAAATAAAAATTACTTTACACGATGCTATGAATAATAATGTCATAAAGGATAGAACAGTAGGTTATTTCTTGTCAAGAACATGGGATTTCTTAATTGGAGTAGGTATTGAGCCCTCAAAAATCAGATTTAGGCAACATGAAGGTACTGAGATGGCTCATTATGCAGAAGATTGTTGGGATTGTGAGATTTTAGGAGAACATGGTTGGATAGAATGCGTAGGGATTGCAAATAGAACTTGTCACGATTTGCTATCGCATGAAAAACATTCAAACTCAAATTCATTAAGAGCTTGGAGAGAATTTGATGAAGTCAAAGTAGAGAATAAAGAGATTCTAGCAGCGAAAACTTCCGTTCTAGGCCCTATGTTTAGAGACAGGGCAGGATCTGTTCTATCAGCTCTAGAAAATCTGGAAAATATACCAGATAACCTACCATTTAACTTAGAACTTGATGATGGTTCGAATGTAGAAATAACAAGTGAAATGGTAGAAAAGAAGATGATCAATAATAGTGTTGCAGGAGAATGGTTTACACCTCATGTAATTGAACCGGCTTTTGGTATTGATCGAATTATCTGGCACATCTTAGATCATGCATACGAAGAAATAGAGAAGGAAGGGGAAAAATACAATCTACTGAGATTAAAAGAATCAGTAGCTCCTGCTGATGTAATTGTTTTACCATTATTTGAAAAGGATGGGATGGGAGTTACTGCAAGGAAATTAAACTCGCAAATCAATCAAATGAAAGGGGTAAAATGTCTGATTGACTCGAGTAAATCTATTGGAAGAAGATACGCTAGAGCCGATGAGATTGGTGTACCATGGGCGATAACCGTAGATCACCAAACACTAGAAGATGGGACCGTTACAGTAAGAAGAAGAGATGACCAAAAACAAATTAGAGTAGAGATGATTCAACTATTAACTCTAATTGATTCTAATATGGTTTCAACTTTATTCTGAATAATCTTCAATAGGCGCCCACTTAAGGAATACTCGTGACCGAACACTTGGTTGAAGACTGGACCGAGAGGTATAGGCCAACTTCAATAGGGAAAATGGAAGGCAATGAGTCCCAATTAAGAAAAATCAGGAATTGGTTAGAACAATGGGACTCTCCGAGTCCACCAGAGAAAAAGGGAATATTATTATCGGGACCTCCAGGAGTAGGTAAGACAACATTAGCTAAAGCAATTGGAAATGAGAAAGGATGGACTGTAATAGAATTGAATGCTTCTGAAGAAAGAAATGCTGCTGCGATTAGGAGGGCAGCAACAAGAGGTTCACAACATATTTCATTAGATCAATTTTCAGGAAATAAAAATGAGAACGGGAGAACTCTAATTTTATTGGACGAGGTAGACCATTTGAGTGGAAGTTTTGCCAAACTTAACGATGAAGCTATTGAGAAAAGAATCAGCGGTGATGAAGAGAAATTTAAGGGAGATTCTGGAGGGAAAGCGGAATTAATCAATCTTCTACGAAAAAGTAAACAGCCGATAATTATGACTTGTAATGAACCAATGAAACTTTGGGGAAGCGGTAGAAGTTGGAAACAAAATCAAAATCGTGTTCTAAAACTAGCTGAACAAATAATCTTCAAAAGAGTTGAAAAAATGCATATGAGGAAAATCTCTCGAAGAGTTCTAGATGCTGAAGGTTATTCAATTGACCCAGAAGCACTTGAAGCTTTAATAAACGGGAATCCAGGAGATTTGAGAGCTCTCGTTAGAGACTTACAAGCGGTCTCAGTTATTTCAGGTGAGCATATTGATTTAGTCGCTGTAAAAGACCTATCCTCAGTAGCGGTAAGAGATTCTCAAATTGATGTATTCAAGGCATTACAAGCAGTTTATAAAAGTAAATCGGGTAAAAATGCAGGCAAGATATTACTAAATTCAGACAAAGACCCAGATCAGATGATTTCATGGTTTACATGGAATAATCAAAGTGTATTTGACAATAGAACACTTGAAGAATTAAGCACGGCAATGGTTAGTGCAGATAGAGCATTAGCTACAAAATTTAAGAATAGAGCGTACAGATCTTGGTACTGGGGTTCAGTACTTTCTGCACAAGCAGCAGTTGCAATGAAACCAATAGATTCAGCAAGAGACCCATTCATAACATATCCAAACTTTCTGAGAAGGGGGGGGTCAGGAATTAAGAGTTCTATAATTGATAATTTAAGTAAGCAACTAGATACTAGTAAAGCATCAATAAGAGAAGAATTATGGCCTAAACTTTTGGCTGTTCATGATCCGGAAATAGGAGGTAATCCGTTAGATTTATCGTTATCTAAGAAACTTGGTTTAACTCTTGAAGACCACTTGTCACTATATGGAATTTCTAAATCTAAACCGATGGGGATAAAAATTAGTGAAGCTTTTAATGAAGAAATTGAAGAAGATTATGACTTAGATCAAGGAATAAAAGTTGATTCCGAAGAAAAAATCGAAGAAGAAAAGAAAGAACCATCAGGTACCCAATTCACACTGGATTCGTTCTAATTAATGGGAATCTGACCAAGTTTTGGGATGTAGTAGAACTAGAACTGTCAATAACTCTAGACGACCGAACCACATTAAAATAGATGTCCAGAATAACGTTACTTCGCCCATACTCGACCAAGTAGCTGTAGGGCCGTAGGATCCTAAAGCTGGGCCAGTGTTTCCAAGAGATGATACAACTACAGAGAGCACATCTTCTATATTCCAAGTCGGCTCTAGGAATGAGATAAATAACATTGAAGACATAGCAAGAACTAACCAAGCACTAATCATCCCTAAAACAATAAAGACTTGTTCTTCATCAATAACTTCTTCATTTACTCTCATTGCTATAACTTTCTTTGGTTGAATTATACGTAAGACTTCTCTCTTAGCTAATTCAAAAGCGACACGGATTCTTAGTACCTTTAGACCTCCACCAGTTGAGCCAGCAGAAGCACCAATTATCATCAATAAGAGCAAAACGAATTGACTGAAAACTGGCCAAGTAGAGAAGTCAGTTGAAGAATAACCAGTACTAGAAATAGAAATTGCTTGGAAAGCGGTATGCCTTAGAGTCTCTAGTAAACTATACCCATCATTATTAGTACGGAGAAGATTCACTGCCATCGCAACCCATGCAACTAATATAATTAAGAGATAAACCCGTAATTCTTCATCTTTGAAAGCCTCTTTCCCTCTACCTGCAATAATTAGATGATAAAGACTGTAATTAATACAAGTTAGTACCATAAAAACCATTATTATTGATTCAATCAAAGCAGAATCAAAAGCAGTTATTCCTGCATCAGTTGTGCCGAAACCACCTGAGGCAAGAGTTGTCATTGAGTAATTAAGAGAATCGAAAATCGACATCTCTCCTACGAAATATAATAACCCTAATTCGAAAACAGTGAGTACAGTATAAATTAACCATAATCTCCTAGCAGTGAATTGTAGGTTGGGCCCTAATCGAGATAGTGAGGGCCCTGTTAATTCTGCTCGTGCTAGATTCATACCACCTCCAAGAATACTAGAAAATATCATTAAACCAAGCATTATTACTCCGATACCTCCTAGCCATTGAGTTAAAGAACGCCACAAAATAATACTTCTTTTTTGCTCTGCTATACAATCTATATCATCACTTACCATATTTTCTAAAGCATTTATACAAACTGGACTGACTGAGGAATCTATTACTGTAGCTCCTGTAGTAGTAAATCCAGACATTGATTCAAACCATGAATAAAGAAGTCCACGGAGAATCTCTATGAAACTAACATCACCAAAATGATAGGGGCCATAGAAAGTTCCTCCAAGCCAAAACGGCATTGCCCCTAGAACGATTACAGGAATCCAACCCAATGCTACAGAAGCGAATGCTTCTCTGTCTCTAACTCTTTGATGACTAGTATTTTTCTTTGATCTTAAGATAAACCATTGACTAACACAAACTGCAATGATTATTGGAATTAAGTATGTCTTAATTGCATAGTCTTGACCTTCTGTGTAGAAACTGAATAATCCAACTAAAGAAAGAGGGACGCACACTACTCTAATCGTCCAACCTAGTACTAAACCAATTACATCCAAACGCATTATTAGTTCTCCAAAGACCTCTCAACTCGTTTTATGTCAGATTTTTCTAAGAAAATATAAATTCTATCGGACGCTTCAAGGTTTTCTACTTGACTAGGAATTTGGACACCTAACATTCCTTCTTCGTTTATCCTCTCAATCATCACAATTCTACACCCGATCTTGCTCTCTGCATCAGATATACTCTTACCAACTAAATTATTTTCTGAACTTAAAGTGGCAGACATAGAAATTAATTCAGGAATTGTTGGTATTGATTGATATGCTCCAGGGACATTCATGTGAATGGATTTGAGTATTGAAGTTACAGTCACTAAACGTCTACTAATCGGACGAGTTAATCCTATTCTCTGAACTGCTTCAACAAGTGCTCTATCATTCAGCAATAGTCCAGTTCTTGAAACACCTTTATCCTTAGCACGCATAGAAATAGCAATGTTAAGATTATCATCATCTAATGCGGCTACAGTTATATCCTGTTGATCAATTCCCAGTTCCCTTAGTAATTCTTCATCTTGAGGGTCTCCATGAATGACATCCAATCTTTTGTTGATTCCTATTTGTGAACCTACTAACTCATTAGCATAATCTAGATCTGGTTCAATCACAACTACTTCAGAACCTATGTCAAGATAATGTTTAGACAATTTATTTCCAAATTGTGTTGCTCCGAAAATAGCAACCTGAGGTTTTTCAGGAAGTTCAGGGTCTATACACCCTATCGCCTTTGTGATTTGTCCAAATTGTGATGTTGAACGAGATACAAATACTAGCGTATCCCCCTCGGAGATAACTTCTTCTCCAGTTGTTAATTTCCCACCACCTTCACTGGAAGAAATTGCATAAATTGATGGTAAATTGACAAAAATGTTTCCTGCTTCTCCAGTCATAACACCAATTAAGGCGGATTTCGAAGTGACCTCTACTGACGATATCCAAGAATTATCTCCAAAGGCGAGTATTTCATCGATTGAAGGGGCGAGTAAACCGGCTGCTAATTGCTCGACAATCTCGTCGGATGCACAAACAATATGGTCTGCACGAGTCCATTTTTCGAGAGGTCCCGCACCTTTGTTTAGGTTCATCAAATCTGGATTACTTATTACAGCTATTGCAGTAAGTCCAGAAGCATTTCTATCACCTACTTTTTCACTGTAAACTCGCTTGGCGAATGCACAGGCAAGAAGATTAATTTCATCATTATTTGTTGCCATGACAATGATTTCAGCATCATTAATTCCAGCCCTAAGAAGAGAATCTCTAGATAGTACTGAACCTGTTACCAATAAGCAATCTAATGATTGCGATTCATTGATTGCACTTGGGTCAGGATCGATTAAAGCAACGCTTCTTTTTTCTTCCCTTAGAGCTTCAGCAACACCTCTGCCTACCTCGCCAGCACCTGCGATAATTACCCTCATTATCTCGCCTGCCTCAATAGAACGGATATAATCATACTTATTGGAGTATTCTAAATACAATGATTAAGTTATATTTTACGATTTTTCACTAAATTTATTCTTCATCATCAATCACAAGAGTATCTTCGATACTTTCTACTCTTTCACCGCGAACTCTATTATCGGCAGCAAGACGAATTTTTTCATCTTGGCGCATGGTTCTGCGGAATGCTTGAGATGCAGCGGGAGTCATACCTAAAGGAAGCCATTCCTTTTGAGCAGTTGGCCAATAATAAAAAATCAAAGTAGAGAAGAATATTATTATCAGAGGTTGCCACAGAATAAATATACAACCAAGAATTAGTACACCTCTTGAAAAGGCACTAACATAGAAAGTTTTGAGTCGAGTAGATGTAAGCACTCCTACTCCCTGATAAGTAGAAACTAATGCATTTCCTAGACATGCGATTACCGCTAAAGAAAGGGCTATCACAATAGCAATAATGTCAAATCCAGAAAAATCAGAACCAGGTAAAGCAGGATCAAATAATCTGACAATAAGGACAGAGGTGAACATTGCACCCATTCCAAGCCCTAAAGTCCACCCATAGGGTGTAGATGCACGTAGACTGACAACCTTTGGTCTACCAAGAAGGAACATTACCAAAGCGGATTCAGAAGCACCAATTATCAAACAAACAATAAATGCATAAATTATATTCAATTTCGCTTCTATTACTGCGAACTGTAAAATCATCTCATCTGAGGCGACAGCAAATACCATGCCTGAAACAATTCCAAAAAGAAGATACTTGAAAGCACCAGCCATATCATAAAAGCCGGTCATTTTTGCTATTATCCCTCTCCACCCTATGTAGACGCCTAGTAACCCTATTGCAAAGGCAATTTGCATCTGGACGAGGGGGATCTGGGTGACTGCCACGATTGGCGATAGGGTTCTACCTTTCAGTTCACCGTCTCCAATAACCTTCAAACCACACTAACATTACCCGAGGTTGTGGCACTCGAAGGGTTCAAGAATCGAATTCTTGGTTCAATAGGATTATTGAAGGGTAAAAGGAAGGTTGATGAAGAATCTGTAAAGGACCTCAGTCGGTCACTTAGAAGGGCCTTATTAGAAGCTGATTTCAATGTAAGACAGACCAAAGAAATTACCGAAAGGATTGAAAGAAGGCTATTAGAAGACGAAAAACCACCGGGATTAAAATTAGAAACTCATGCTATGAATCTAATTTATTCTGAATTAGTAAGAATTCTCGGCCCTCCAAGAGAAATTAAACCTCATAATGAGACTATACTGATGGTTGGTCTATATGGTCAAGGAAAAACCACTACAACAGCAAAAATGGCAGACTGGTGGAGAAGAAGACATGGAGTCAAAGTAGGAGTGATTGAAGCTGATGTTCATCGACCAGGAGCATATCAGCAATTATGCCAATTATTAGAAGGGACCAATATAGAAGTATATGGGGAGCCAGATGAAAAAGATGCTTCTAAAATTGTCAAGAACGGATTAAAGAAAGTCGGAAACTCAGATGTTGTAATTATCGACACGGCAGGTAGAGATAGTTTGGATGACGAATTGCGTCAAGAATTGATAAATATAGCAGAAATAGCCAATGCTACAGAAAGATTCCTAGTTATTGATGCTCAGGTCGGTCAAGCGGCAGGAAAAGTTGCTCAAACATTCCACGACTTAGTAGGAGTAACCGGAACTATAGTCACAAAATTAGATGGTACCGCTAGAGGAGGTGGTGCACTTTCTGCTGTAGCAACTACGGGAGCACCAATTGTATTCGTTGGAGAAGGTGAGCAGGTAAAAGACTTGGAAAAATTTGAATCTGATAGATTTATTTCTAGACTCTTAGGAATGGGTGATATCAAGGGATTGATTGATTTAGCACCAGGAGATCTAGACCAAGAAGAAGCAATGAGGTTGGCTCAAAGATTAATGTCAGGAAGATTCACACTAACAGATATGTATTCTCAAATGGAAATGATGAGTAAAATAGGTACTGTAGACAAACTAATGTCTCATCTTCCAGATACTATGTTTGGAGGAATGGGGTCTATGGGCAGAGGTCAGAAAAAACAAATGCAACAGAATCTAGAAAAATATAGAGTCATAATGGACTCTATGACTCAACTAGAAAAAGATGAACCACTGTTACTAAAACATAGCAGAATAAAAAGAATAGCTAAAGGATCAGGATGTACTGAAAAAGATGTCAAAGACTTAATCGGCCAATGGAATAAATCCAAAAAAATGATGAAAGGCATCAAAGGTGACAGGAAAATGCGTAGGCAAATGCAATCTATGATGAATATAGATGATGCAGATTTTGATCTTGGGTGATTATTTGCAGCGCTTTTATGCAATTATAGGACATAGGGCACCTAGCTCAGGTAAATTAAATCTCAATGACCTATCAGGGTCAGGAAGAATGGATGTTTTAGTTAGAGCCATTAATTCTACACTATTCATATCTCATGGAATAAGAAATGATTCCAAAATTACATTACATCTACAAGGAGGAGAGGGCCCAAATAGAAGGATATTGTTCGATGGTGCTACATTAGCAGGTGTAAGGCCTGATGAAAGATCAATTGCTGGACAGATAAAGGCTATAATGAAATTACCAATACCTCCAGTTGGTCATTTTCAAGAGGTCACACAAGGAATTTTTCATTCGGGTGGAGATATATCAGATACTATTAATTCATGGAATAATGAAGAAATAGAAATCAATATTCTAGACACAGATGGCACAAATATTTCTAAAAAAGATAATGTTGAAAAAATTGGTTTCGTCCTTTCAGATGATTTACCTTTCACAGATGAAGAAAAAAATATTCTCAAATCATATCAAAAAATATCATTAGGGGAAAAATGGTTACAAGGACATTCTTGTATAGCCATTAGTCAATATGAATTAGATAAAAATCTAATTTAACCATAATGGAAAACCATTTTCATCTGAAATTGTTGCAGCATCTAGAATATCTCTAGTGACTCCTAATGGATGATTCACGGGCCATGATGAGAGTGGAGATATCGCATATTCCCCCAAATTAACTGAAAAACAGTCAGAATTAGGTATATCCTCCTCAATTATTTCTGCAGCGCCTACCTCAAATGCCATGGAACCATCATCTAATTCATGACTTTTTATTGCATTACGATACCAGCGTGATCCTAATGAAACAGTACTAAATTTCCCATTCCATTTGACAGGAGCATTAAGATTAAGGAATATATTACCATCAGCAAAATTCTTCCTAATTGATTCTGAATCAGAGTTCGAACTTATCGGAAACTTAGAACCATTTTTTCTAAGGAAATCTGAAGGCACTAGAGGTAAAAAGTCGAGGCAAGATTTCAAAACTTTTATTGCACCTTTAACTGAATATTCAAAATTACTGTGTTCATATGTAGCTAAACTTACTGCAATTGATGGTAAACCGTATAGAGCACTCTCTCTAGCAGCAGAAACTGTACCCGAATGCATTATGTCGACAGAGATATTAGGCCCCTGGTTAACTCCAGAAATACAAATTGTTGGCATCAAATCAGGTTCTAACATCTTAATTCCTCCGTCAAGAGCTGCTATTACACAATCACAAGGTGAGCCATCTAAAGAATACATTTTCAAAGGCACATTTTGATTTGATTGTAATTTATCAGCAATATCCTGCCGATTGACAACTTTCAGTTTTTTACGGACTGAAATACGCATACCAGTAGCTGATTGTTCAGTAGATGGAGCTAAAACAAAAAGAGGATAACCTTGAATATTTAATTCACTGATTAATGCTTGGATACCTGGAGCTTCAATACCATCGTCGTTTGTGACAAACAATACCGGTTTACTCATGTATCTCCGAGGAACTATTGGTTCATGAAGGCGATTCATCAGATGTTTGTTCATTCGCCTCTTCAAATTTTACTAAGATAGCTCCAATTAACATTAACATGCCACCAATAACTGTCCAAATACCCAAAGATATTTGGCCATTCCATAGATAACCAATAAGTCCCCCAATAACTGGCTCGAATAATAATGCAATAGAAACAATTAGTGGTGAGAACCATCGCAATACAGCGTTAATTCCTGTATGACCCATTAAACCAGGCCCTAATGACAAATATCCAACCCATAAAATCCAGGCAATATCCGTCCACCCAAATATAGAAATTTCTGGAATGGCCTGAGAAAAACCAGTCCCCTCAATAATTACTGATGTTGGAGTCAACCATACTGCTGATAGAAAAGTAACAGGAAATGCATAGATAAATAATGGCATATTTCTTTCTGATCTAAGATACCTTCCTGAGAAAAGATAGCCGACAACAGTTACTGCTCCTATGAATGCAAATAAATTTCCAATCAAAGTTACTTCTCCACCAGAATCAATATCTTTCAAAGTCAGAGCTGCACCAAAGAAACCTATCGAGGCACCTAAAATATGCCCTTTTCTAATTTCAGAACCTAAAATTGGCATTAACAAAACTACAACTAAAGGATGACTGGTGACGAAGAGAAGACTATGAACTAAACTTGTATGATCAAGTGACCAAACCCAAGAACCAAAATGAGCAGCGAGAAAAATACTCGAAATGAATATTATCATCAAATCTTTCATATTGAAAATACTTCTATCTAGATTGTATAATTGGAAAATAAATCCAGGTAACAGTATTAATGCAGTTCCTTGCATCCTCCAAGAAGCTCGAAGAATTGGAGGGACCTCTGTCATTGATTGAAGAACTGCTCCGGCACTGGAGACTGCAAATAATGCTACAAAAAGTAGCAGCCATGCACTTCTGGGCGTAGAAACTTGATGCGCAGTCACAACATGACCTCTGAATCATGCAAAGGCTTCAGATGCTTAACTTAACCTACTAAACAAAGTAGTTAGAAGAGATTCACTAATCTTTAATGATCTCTGGTAATTCGATATCGACCCATGGCTTCCATCCATTGAATCTCTCCACCAGCCTCTAAGTTCATTTCAGGATCTAAAGGTAGAATTAATGTAGAGTATGTTTTGCTATCCATTGCATGGACCTCTGCTCCTTGAATATGAGTGATTATAGCTGAACCTTTCTCTATTACTGGGACATATATGTTATCTGTCACAGTACCTACATGGCTTCTTTTTTGGCCAGTAAAAATATCTTCTAACTCAATCCTTGCTTTGGCTGAACCGTGTTTACCTGGTTTTGATTTAGACATACTTAGAATTTTATATGCGCTTTCTTCCAAGGCCACATAGCGTCCAACTTTTAGTGTTCTAATTTCTACTCTGTTAGTGCCTGGCATGTATATCAAACCAAGTGGTTGGACTGCACCTTATCAGCATTACCCGAAGTATTGCTCAATAAAGCAGAATTAAAAAATTGGACCTAAGCCGGGAGCAAAAGCTCCCGACTCAGGTTCTACGTCCGACTAAATCAGATTTAGTCGTCTCTGCGGCTACCGATTAGAGCAGCACCGATTAGAGCGATAGCAGCGAATAGTGCAGGGAATCCAGGTACGGATTTACCGAATCCTGGTTGTGCACCATCGTCATCATTAGCTAGTGGACCGTCATTGTCATCTAAGTCAAGAACGTCACAGATTCCGTCACCATCGAAGTCAGATGGAACTGAGTTTGCATCCATGCTGTCAGATCCACAGGAATCTTCCTCATCATCGCTTACCTCATCTCCGTCATCGTCAGTATCTTCGTTGTCACCAACTCCATCTCCATCAGTATCGTCCCACTCAGTTGCATCTGTTGGGAATTGATCTGTTTCATCAGAGTCACCATCACCGTCATCATCGCTGTCAGCATTGTCTCCAAGGCCGTCACCATCTAGGTCATTAGATTCAGATGGATTCATTGGGAATGCATCGTCTACATCGTTAACTCCGTCACCGTCGTCATCTGCATCAGCATTGTCACCAGTTCCGTCTCCGTCTGTGTCAACCCACTCACTGTTGTCTGTTGGGAATGCGTCAATTCCGTCATTGACTCCATCTCCGTCATCATCAGCATCAGAGTTGTCACCTTGACCGTCACCATCCAGATCCTCTGATTCTAATGGATCTAATGGGAATGCATCGTCTACATCGTCAACACCATCACCGTCATCGTCAGTATCAGTATTGTCACCAACACCGTCACCATCGTTATCTGAACTCTCAGATGAGTCTAATGGGAATGGATCGCTTACGTCAGCTACTCCGTCACCATCATCATCAGGATCTACGTTGTCTCCAAGCATGTCTCCATCTGTGTCAACACATTCTGCAGCATCCATTGGGAATGCATCATCTGCGTCTAGGCATCCATCATTGTCATCATCAGTATCAGCATTGTCTCCAGTACCGTCACCATCGTTGTCATTTGTTTCACTTGAGTCAAGTGGGAATGCATCCAGACCATCAGTTACACCATCGTTGTCGTCGTCCGAATCAGCATTGTTTCCAATACCGTCAGCATCTGTATCGATAGCTTCACTACTGTTCATTGGGAATGCATCAACGTCGTCATTGAAACCGTCGTTGTCATCATCTAAGTCAGTGACATCACAAACCATATCCATGTCGTAGTCAGCAGGCATATCTGCACTGTCTAGGCTATCAGAACCACAAGTTGCTTCATCGGAATCAGTCCATCCGTCACCGTCGTCATCATCGTCAACTGTGTACAAAGACGCATCACAAGCAGAACCATTCAACATGGTGCTACCTAAGCTGTCTGTCATTCCATCACCATCAGTATCAAGACCAACACATGGATCAATTGGATCTAAGTCCATATCGTCATTTACTCCGTCATTATCGTCATCAAGGTCAGCATTTGTGATTCCTTGAGGCACTGACATTGTAATGTCGTCAACCCATACAGTATCTGAACCACCATCTACAATGGAGTCTTTCCAGTAATTCCATGTGAAAGTGTGTGCACCAG
>CAXFIU010000006.1:0-44888 GCA_964003245.1 uncultured Candidatus Poseidoniales archaeon | reverse complement strand
TAACATCAGATGATTGTTTATCTGCAGATCCTGGCCACTATGTAGAAAATGCAGGGTCTTCAGAACAAAGTCCTTGCCATGCAGGATTTTATCAACCTGATTCAGGACAAATATTCTGTTTAGAATCTCCTAGTGGGACCTATGTCCCCGATTCAGGATATTCCTCATCAATCAATTGTTTGGAGGGGACTTATCAGCCTAATTCAGGTCAATATGAATGTTTAGATGCGGATCCAGGACATTATACTTCTTCAGATGGGGCATCGTCTCAGATTTCTTGTTTAGTAGGGACTTATCAACCAGAAAATGGCTCTACGAGTTGTATAATATCTGATGCCGGATATCATGTGCCTTCCGAAGGTCAAGCGATGCAGACAATTTGTCC
Source organism: uncultured Candidatus Poseidoniales archaeon (assembly GCA_964003245.1). Taxonomy (GTDB): domain Archaea; phylum Thermoplasmatota; class Poseidoniia; order Poseidoniales; family Thalassarchaeaceae; genus MGIIb-O2. Next base: position 44,503 of record CAXFIU010000006.1, on the reverse strand, counting down.
TGCGGGGCAGTATCAGCCTCAAACAGGATCTTCTGAATGCTTAACTACAAATCCTGGTGAGTATTCTTCAGAAGGAGCAACATCAGCCTCGCCTTGTTTAGCAGGTTCTTATCAAAGCCAATCAGGCCAATCTGGTTGCGTTCTAGCAGATGCTGGACATTATTCAATTGATATTTCTTCGGTGCAGCAAATTAGCTGTGAACCAGGTGAATATCAACCATTAACCGGCCAATCTTCTTGCATATCTGCTGCTAGAGGTCACTATGTTGATTCTGCATCTGCGACCGAGGAGACTCCTTGTGATATAGGAAGTTATCAACCATTAATGGGTTCAACTGAATGTCTTCTTTCTTCAATAAATAATTATGTCGCATCTCCTGGAATGGCGGCCCAAACAACATGCCCTAGTGGTGAATCACAACCTTTGACAGGCCAATCATCATGTGATGTTGATTCGGAAGCTTCAGGTATACCTACATTTGCTTTAATTGGTGGAGTAGTGGTAATTGCATTAGTGATAATGGGTGTTTTGATGAAATCGGGTTCAAAGCCCAAAGCTAGAAAGTCAGGTAAGAAGCGTAGAAAAATGAAAAAGAAGTAATTCTAATTCAATTTAGAACGATTTTCACTTTATTTGATATGTGATAACCTCATGGCCAGTTCATGAGGCATTACCCCAGCGACCGAGTTGACCTTCGTAGCGATACCGTGACTCAGCCAACATCTGAGATGCGAAAAATAATGTCATCTGCAGTAGTTGGAGATGATGTATTAGGTGACGATTCAACAGTCAATGAATTGCAGGAATATATTGCGAGAATTTTAGGCAAAGAAGCAGCCCTTTTTGTTCCCTCAGGCACAATGTCAAATGCAATTGCAATAAAATCACAGACAAAACCAGGGGATGAAATTGTGACACATAAGAAATCTCACATTTATCTCTACGAAGGAGGAGGTTATGCTTCGCTAGCAGGTTGTTCAGTATCTCTAGTAGGTGGTGATAAGGGAATTATGAGTCCAGAAGATGTTAAATCAGCAATCAGAAAATCTGAGGGTAGTCAATCTCATTATCCAAATTGTTCCTTAATTTGCGTAGAAAATACAGCAAATATGGGAGGGGGATCTTTGTATCCAATTGATGTATTAGATTCAATTTGCCAGATTGCTCACGATAATAATTGCAGAGCACATTTAGATGGAGCCCGTCTTTTTAATGCAACAGTCGCTAGTAATATTAGACCAGATAGAATGGTTCAAAATTTCGATACAATCTCTATTTGTCTTTCAAAAGGCCTCGGCTCTCCTGTAGGATCTTTGTTGGTAGGTGACTCTAAAACAATCGCTGAAGCACATCGTTGGAGGAAAATATTCGGAGGTGGAATGAGGCAATCTGGCATATTAGCAGCAGCAGGATTGTATGCTCTGAAAAATAATATCGATAGACTTCATGAAGATCATAGTAGAGCATTTAAACTTGCAGAATCTGTTAACTCAATGAACGGTTTCGAGGTCGATATCAGCTCTGTTCAATCAAATATGGCTTATATCACATGTCAGAACAAGTCAGCATCAACTGTAGTCTTAGAATTAGGAAATCAGGGTATCGATGTCTTATCAATCAATGATGATGTAGTTCGTGCAGTAACTCATTTACACATAACAGATGAAGACATTTCCAGAACCATTGATGCATTCAAAAATATTAGCACTTAACCCTCTACTTTTTGTGTCAAAACCGTTTCGAGTTATTATGAATCGTTTTTTTGTTGTTACAGTGACCTTTCTTTTACTAGTCACTTCCCAACAAACTTCTGCACAATCTGATAATCTTAAGACTTGGAATGAGGTAATATCAGAATATTCTGATACAGGGACTCTAGGGGGTGTTTCAATTTCTTTAGATAGTAATCTTACAAATAACAGTAACACAATGATGGGCGATGAATGGCCAAGTCTAATTGAAGTATATACTGCCACTTGGTGTACCAATTGTGTAACAACTCAAAATATAATTAATTCTCTTTCAATATCCGAAGAAGAATCAATGATGAAAATACATTATCATCGCTTTTTTGCAGAGACTCAAGACCCCTTTGGCTCCCAAAAAACAGATGAAAGATGGATAGATAGGTATGGGCCAACTTCCAGACTAACAACCACTTACGAATATGAGAACATAGCTCCTTCCAAGGTTTTTGATGGAGAAAGACTTCATACAGGAACTACAAAATTTTCAGAATCTTTAGAAATTGATTATCAAACATCTTTAGATAAAGGTCCATCAATCGATCTTTCAACACTTTCTGCGACTTTATCTTGGACAAATTCATCTGGAAGTAATGACTTCTCTTGGAACATCTCAACACCTTCTTTGAGTGATAAGTATACTATTGAACCTATGATATTCATCATTGAAGATGAAGCCTATTTCCCCGAGGGCGGGAATGGTGAGAAATATTATCACCATATACTTAGAGATATAATATTCTTATCTTCAGTTGATGGCAATATTTCTTCAGATTTCAATATGGCATATGATGGAGATGATATAACTGCGGTACTTGTATTCGATTGGAATTACGATAATCCTGATGATGGATTGTTGAGTGCATTACCTTTCCCTAGTGCAGTAGTTTTCGTCTCATTATTTATTGCAATATTTTATTCTAGAAATGAAAATTAATTCATAATTCAAGTTGTTTTATCGTTGGGTTCAATAACTGTCGTCATTGACGTATAATGTTCGGAGGCGGTACGTTGAGTGTTCATGAGATGAGAATTACTAATGAAGAAGTTTCTCCGGGACCTATTCCTGAATGGTTATTAAATCATTTAATTTCTCAGTTATCTGACAGTAAGCCATATTCTGATGGTGGTAAATCAAGGGTTTTGGTGATTTATCCGAATACTGAATCTAGAAGAGAGACAATAGACCGGATTAGCAATCAAGGATATGTTATTGACAACACCTTACATCATACAATCTCATCTTTAATGGATTCTATAATGTCTGATTTTAGAATGCCTCAGAAATTAAATCATGGTTCTTCTTTTCAATTAATTCTTCATGATGAGTGTAAGAAAGCTTCTGCAAGTTTGGGTTTTCCAATAATAAATCCACTTCCTGACATGAATTGGAGTAGAGGAAAAACAGCCGCACTTAGTGAGTTGCATACTTTTCTCTCATCTGAGTCTTTAGCAAATAACTGGAAAGGGCCTGGGATCGAAACCTTCAGAAAAATACTCAAATCTCTTGAATCTAAACTCAATCAGACTCACGATGATTTCATTTCTGAGCGTTTAATTAAGATAATGGATCAGTCTGAGATACCATTTTCATTAATTGATGTAGATGGTATAATTATGCTTAATCATTCTCCTACGATCCCTAAATCTCATATTGATTTTATGAAAGCAATCTCTAATCATTGTCCAATACATCAATTAGGGAATATAGGCAATATTCGTTTAGGTAAACATGGTCTTAGATTAATAGACGAATGGGCAATCACTGAATCATCTAAGTTGCCTAAATGGGTTCCAAAGCATGAATTAGTATTAGAAAATAATCAGAATTATGTTGAAAGAGTTTTACTTAATCGTGAGAATCAATCATTTGAAGCTACATATTCCATAGTTTCTCAGTCTCTATTAGAATCTCCTGAAAATACAGTATTGATCATAGATCCTAATTTCGAGAATAATAAATATATTTGGAGGAGAGGAATGAAGAATTGGGGTCTTCCATTTTCTCAGGGAGATCAAATAATCACAAATAACTCACTGGGGCATTGGATACATTCTTATCTGAATTTATCTCATAGTGACGATGCATTCTCTTTAGATAAATTAAGATCTCTTTCACTTCAACAATCTTTACTACTTTTTCCAGAAATGCCAATTCATCCTGTAGACGAAAGAATAAGACCAATTCCCGATTCAGAATTACTGACTAAAATTGCCAGAACTAATCATATCCTAGGAGGCCCTGGGGCATTATTTCAATGGCTAAGAAGCCTTAGTTCGGATTTCGATTTTGGTATGAATGGGGACGAAGACAACATAAAAAAGGAGTCAACTCAATGGTGGTTACTTTGTATTTCAAAGTGGTTAAATCCTCTATTATCAGGGTATGATAGAAGTTCTATCGAAGACTGTTCCGAAGAAGGAGTGTTTACAAAAGAGTTACTTCCTCTTCCTCCTATTCCTAGAGAGGGAGATGAATGGCTTGAATTCACAATTAATCTTCTCAGTGAAAAAATGACTCAAAAGAAGAATGTAGAAGAGTCAATAACATCATTACGAGTCCTTCAGTCTCTTTCTTCCGAGATATCTAATCTCCGTTCCTTACAACTCACTCTTGGTCAAAATTATTCCAAGATGGGACCGGCATGGGTAGATGAAATTTCTACATTAATACAAAAAATAAAGATACCAATTTCTTCAAATCTTAGCAGGAATAGGATTAGAATCTTATCTTGTGATCAGGCACTTGGATGTACAGCAGACGTAGCAGTGTTAGCAAACACCTCTTCCGTTTCTTGGGATCTTAGAGTGCCAAAAATGCATTTTATGGGAGATATTGAAAGGCATGAGAATAATTTACTTAGGCCCGATGGTCCTATTCGTAATGCTAGACACAATCTTGAGCACATTTTGAAATGTGCATCTAAAGTATTTATTTTAGATTCTGAGATGGATGATTCCAATCCTCCATCAACTCCTATTAGAGAATGGTCAATCTCGAAAAACTTTAGTGAATATTTATTCGAATTCAAACAAAACGATTATTCGATAATTCCTCGACATGTTCATAGGATTGATGGTTTAAGATTGAGTAATAATACAAATTCTTCAAAATCTCCCATTAACTCAGATTCTGTTACAATATCAATAGAGCCATTGTTACAAAGAGATAGAGAAAGAAGACAGCCTGTTTTAGCAGGAAATGATGGTTATCTTCCCGAAGGTCATCATGAATCATTATTCAGTTTTGATACCGAAAGTATGTGGCTGAGTAGAATACCTAAACAATTTGAAGTCCCTAGATTGAATGAACGTTGGCCTGTTGTCTCGGGTATTACAATCGATGCTAATAGGAGCAAACCGATCAAAACTCTTACTATTGATCCCCGCCCATTTACTCCGAACTCTTCTGGCCTACAAGTCAGCGATTCTAGAAACGGATTTCTTCCTTTAGATAATCAAAATTTTCACACTTGGTCTCCTACGAGACTTGAGAAATGGTTACGATGTCCTCGCTCAGGTTGGTTAACTAGAGACCTAGATATAGGCATAGAGGAGACCCAGAAAGAAGATCTGGATGCTCGTACTCATGGAGATTTATTTCATAAGATTCATCATAATTTATTGCTTGAAACACTCAATTTTGAAGAAGGTATATCTAGAGATTTCAATCCGAATAAAACCTTAATTAATATTTCTAAATCTAAAATTAATCCCGAGATTTTGATGCAAAATGCCCTTTCGCATCTTAATGAAATTGCTCCTTGGTTGAATAAAAGTGATGCCGTTTCTACTAATAGGATTAGAATGATGACTGGGATGAGTATTAAAGAATGGGATAATTGGATTTTAGATCAAAAGCCTGTGCCTTTAGCTGGTAGAATTGGACGTTTGATAAAAGAAGAATTACTACTAGAAAATGTTGCACCAGTTGCTATTGAATGGATTTTAAAATTACCTGGATCGAAATCAAAAGGTATTGAGATTTCTCTTCCAGAAGAACTAACTTTACCAAATGGAGAATCTGTTCCTTCAATTATGTTAAGAGGAAAAATAGATCGTGTAGACTTAGTTCCATTTGATATAGAGAAGAATATCTGGATAAATGAAGAGGGTAATGAAGAAATTGCTCCTCTAGAATCACATAATCGGAAGGATTGGAAACCTCGAAGATTAGTAATTATTAGAGATATTAAAACAACAGAGAAAACAAAGGTTAAGGAAAGACATTACAAAGGTCTTCTTGAAGAACTCCAATTAGCACTTTATGCTAGAGCATGGGAGATTGCCCATCCTGGAGATTTAGTAATAGGTGCTGGAATATCTATATTGGGCCATAAAATCTTTCACTTTGTTGAATTGTCAAAACATACTTTAGTCGAAAGTTTACAAAAATTTGGAATTAAAACTAATATTACCCATAATAAATTTAGATTTCTAAATGAAGATAGTTCTCCGGATAGCGACCCATTTAGGGCTTGGCTTACATCCCGAATTTCTGTGGCACTTAATGTATCAAATAGCGCAAATATGGGTTTTATTAATCCAATTCCAGATAAATCTAATTGTAAATATTGTGCAGTTAGTAATCTCTGTGATGTCAAATTGGAAGGTGATTTCTAATGAAGTTAAATCGCGCACAATTGTTGGCTCTTAATTTAGACTCGCATATAGTTGTGGATGCAGGTGCAGGTACAGGAAAAACTAGTACAATTATCGATAGAGTTATCGAACACTATCTATCAGAGGACCAAAGAGCTACTAGAATATTACCTAGGCCTGAAAGGCCTTTTGAATTAGCAGGAGGGATGTTAGTTTCAGGTAAATCCGAGACTCAAAATCTTAGAGAATGGGGGGGTTTGTTGCCCGGCGAAGTCGTCCTTCTAACTTTTACAAATAAGGCTGCAGACGAGATGAAAGATAGATTAAGACAAAGACTTACACATTTATCTCCGGGGCCATCAAGTGATGATGGTAAAAATCGAACAGATCCTAGAATAAGATTTGAAGGTTTTAATGAACAGTTATTGACACTCTTAGACGATGCACCTATTGGAACAATCGACTCCTTTTTCAATCAACTAGTATCTCCTTACAGGGGTATTCTCGGAGATTCTTTAACTCAGGAAAATATATCTGATTCAGGTAGGATTCTGTTAACAGAGTCCGCATTAAACATACTATGGCGATTATCTTCACACCCTTCACGTATTTCAGAAGCAGTAGATGCAGGAATTCCCATAAATCATACTTGCGGGCCTAAAGAAGTTTTAGAATCACGAGATCGTATTCAACGCCATTACGCTGGACGTAATAGGGCAATAGGCGTTATTCGTAATTTATCCCAACGTTCAATATTTATTGATGAAGCAATAAAAGGATTAACTGATTTGGATGGTACAATTATTCCAGATAAGATTTTAGAAAGAATTATTCATTCGATAAATCCTAGACAATTAGATGATTTCATTGAAGAGACTCAGAGAATAATCTTCAGTTTTTGTGATTTAGTTAAACAATATCCCAATGAATTAGGTTCTGGTTGGAGTCGTTATACACGTATAGGCTGTCTTGATTACCTTGCTTCTTTACCACTCAAACAGAATATTTGGGACAAATTAGTTTGGTTAAGTAATGTGTATAATTGTGTGGTTTCTCGAAAATCTTTGTTCAGCGAATCAGCATCAGATAAGCCCTCAGTATTCCCTTACGGTAATCTGCCTAAAGATGGCGATAATTGGCCTAGAGGAATAAATAACTTAGGCGGTGTCAGTGGTGTGATTAAGCCCGTTGCCACTGAATTAAGGGAATTATGGCATTCTAATGAGGGAGATATTTTCCTTCATTTTATACGCTTAACTATGGTAATTAGTAAAGAGGAAATACCCTGCACTCCAAATAATTGGCAACACCCTATATTTACCTTAGACGGAGATCTTTCTGCAAACCATCCTACAGTTAATGCCGACACTGTTTATGGCTTCACTATTGAAAAAGAATCTAGAAATTTAGACGATTTACGTATTGTTATGAAAGGATTTAATGGGATATTAGAGAAACTAAAAGAGGTAAATGAAGTACATGATTTTGATGATATTCAAAGGATGGCGGGCGATTTATTATTGGCTAATTGCCCACGAATCTGTGAGGATTTTTATCCCGAGTCAGTTATTTTTGCTTTGAATAACTCTCCAGAAGAATCGTGGAAAGATGATCATATTATCAATGCAATTTCAATTCTTGAGAATCTTGAAAAAGATGCAACATACAATGTTAAACAAAGTAAAGAGGATTTAATCAGAAGATACGACCTATTAATGAAAATTAGGAGAAGATATCGGGCATTTATTATTGACGAGGCTCAAGACAATTCTCCATTACAATGGAAGCTACTTTCTAGATTATGGGGGGACAGACATTTCGAAGAAAATGAGATGAAAGTACCAGATACTCCGTGGCAGCCGACTATATGTTATGTCGGCGATATAAAACAAAGCATCTATGCATTTAGACAGGCAGAAGTAACAGGATTTTTAGAATATTCTAAGGCTCTCAGGAGCATAAATAATCATGAATTTGATAGTATCTCTGAATTGACTGAATCAGGTAGAGAGTTGAGAAGCAGAGATTTCAGCAGAGATCCAAGAAATTCGCATAAAATCACCATCGCCAATGCGAGAAAACATTACGAAGACGGTGGGCAGGACCTTCTTGGTTGGATACCATTTCACCATTATGATGGATTAGATTCTGGCAAACAGGAAGTAACAGATCTGAGAAAAGAAGGATTAATCTCATTGAAAATTAATTATCGTACAAATGGAGGTTTATTGGATGTAATGAATAAATGGTGGGATGATGTATTCGGTGCAAGGCATAGGAGAGTATTCAATGGTGATTTTTATGCTGAATCTCAGGAATTAATCCCATCTCCTAATAACAAAAAAATTGCTGGGAATCTCGAATGGATATGTCCATTGAATACTGATTTTTCTTCAAATCCATCAACAGATCTGAACGAATATTTAGATGCTTTTGACTCTGGTGATTCTCTCGAAAGACAAGGATTAATGATTGCAAAGAGGATAAAGCATCTTATTGATGGTAAACCCGTTCGAGTTCAATCTCCCAATGGAGATTGGGATATTCAACCTACTTCTGAGAAGGTTCCACCCAGTGAAATTATGGTACTTTTACCTTCAAGAAGAAACATTAGAGATATTATTATCAGATATCTAAATGATTTTGATATTCCTTCTCAGGCCGACCGAGAAGGTGGATTATTAGAAAGACCCGCAGTACATACATTAGACGGTTTGTTGCAATTTATCGCCAGACCTAGAAATCCACATAATGCTGTTTGGGTTGCAAGATCTTGTTTAATTGGTTTTAATGATAAGCAAACACAAGATTTCATTGGCAAAGCAAAAAAGAATGAGAATTTATTATATCGTTTGAGAGAATTATCTATAAATTCTCATCAAAGAGAATTGATTAGCCATTGGATAGATTTTTCAGAAAAGGGATTAGTTAACGAATTATTAGAAGATACTTTAGATTTCTCTGACTTATTACTAACTTATCCCGAAGAATCTTCATTACAAGATGTCGAACAATTCATTGATTTAATTTCTTCATTAAGTTCTGAGTTAGGAGGTGATGCAATAGTAATAGCTGACAAAATTAGACAACTCCGAGAAAATGAATCTTCATCTATGGAAGCGGTAACAATTCCTCCATCAGACGCAGTTAGAATAATGACAATTCATGGTTCTAAAGGACTTGAAGCAAGTGTAGTATTTTTAGTTGATATATTTTCCAAAAGACAGACAAATCTTACTATCGATAGCCGTTCTAGAGCTATGGTTAGCCCAGAATTATTTTCAGGAAATCCAATCCCTTGGACAGATCAACAAGAAATAAAAACTGCAACTTGGATGCATACAAAATGGATATATCAGTCTAGAAAAGATGCCGAAGCAAGACGTTTATTTTATGTCGGTGCAACTAGGGCAAAAAATCGTCTGATAATAGTTGGTTCTCCTAAAGGAACTTCATGGAGTCAAGATAATGACATCAATGGATTAAAAATTCCTTGGTCCTATACGCGTCCTCTTCCTCAATTGGGACAAATATGGTTAGAATCTCTTAGACAGGGTTCAGTAAACAGGAATGAAGATATGTCTATCTGGACTTATGAAGATTCGATAGGAAATTTAGGAGAAAAAGATGCAAGATATCTTAATCCGTTTTCAATGGTGCAAAATTCTTTTTTGGGAAGTAATTTATTGCCTGGAATGGTGGTTTTGCATGATGAAGATTGCTTCAATGTAGATGAAGACCAAACAAATGATATGATTCGCACACCATTTCAAAAACTTTCATTGAAAGATAATGTGGCCAAAATTTCAATGGATAATGATTCTATTAGGCCATTAATAGCTAGACAAGATTCTCATTACAAGGTCAAAACAGCCCCACACCGTCTTTCTGTATTATCTGAATGCTCTCGACGTCATTGGTTTGAAACAAGAGGAGGCCTTAATCCAAATCCAATAATACCTAATTCTGAACAATTAATTATCGATAAAGCAAAGAATAATTTTGACCCTGCGCTTTTCGGTTCAGTAGTTCATCGTATTGTAGAAATTGGCATTCCTAATCCTGGGAAATTGTCCGATAGTTCCCCAAATCTACCTAGCTCTTGGACTAAAAAGAACTCAAATGGTCTCAATAATCCAGAAATCCATCAGAAAATATATTCCGAATTGCTTACTCATGAATCCATTGCACTAAAAATGAACGACTCAGTAGTTGAGATGACCAATAGACTATCTAACAGTAAACTAGGAAGAATGGTATCTGGCGAGATTATTGATGGTGAGAAAGTTGAGGGTTTGAGAACAGAATTACCGTTTCATATTAGTTTCAAAGTTCCACTTGATGGATTAACCAGAGGTCGTTGGACTCCAAGAGGTACTGATGAACTCTCATCAATAAATGAAGCATCAGTTCTAATGGATGGGTTAATTGATCTTGTACTATGTACAGATGGTAGCGATGGGCCAGCAATTCGACCTATCGATTTGAAGACTGAAGAAGCCTCAAAATTATTTTCCAATCAATCAGACGGGTTATTGGAGTCTCTTGGTAGTGAGTCATACCAACCAGTTTGTGAAGCAGAGTTTGCTATGCTGCATCATCATCGAATGCAGTTAGCACTCTATTACAGAGCACTGGAAAGAATTGAGCAGAAGAAAACACATCCTCGTAGAGTTTTGCGTCCTGCAATATGGGTTGGAGTCACAGGAAGATTGGTCGAATATCCTGAAGATTTATTTTTGAATGCGCAAAAAGAGTTAGATGAAATTTTAATACAGGTTGCATCTATTGAACTTAATTTAGAAGACGATATTAATAATCATCCACCTCTAAAAATTGAATCTTCTGGGCCATGTAATCATTGTCCATTTTCTATGGGTAAAATGCCGATTTGTGGGCCATCAAAGCAGGAACTATGAATTAAAGATTCAAAGACTGAACCGCCTAAGATGCACATATGTCCGTGGACTTGGATAGACTAATGAATAGAGCAGATGAGTTATGGGAAGAATCAATAATCCCAAGTTTAACTGATTTTATTAAGATAGAAGCGCTGTCCCCAAGCTTCGAACCCGATTGGAGAGAAAAAGGAGAACTGGATGCAACAATTGAGTTATTTACAAAATGGTTAGTTGGCCAAGAATTAGAAGGAATGGAATACACAGTCCATCGTATAGAAGAAAGAACTCCCGTGCTTTTAGTTACAGTAGAAGGAACTGGCCCAGGAGAAGTAATTTTCTACTCACACTTAGACAAACAACCATCTAGGCCTAATTTATGGTCTGAAGGATTACACCCATTGAGGGCGGTGCGCAGAGATCCTTGGTTATATGGTAGGGGGGCCTTAGATGATGGATATGGGGGATATGTATGCGTCACAGCTCTGAAAATGCTTCAAGAGCAAGGAGTCCCCTATCCTAGATCACATTTTCTGATTGAAACATGTGAAGAATCAGGTTCTTACGATTTACCCCCGTATCTTGAGTCATTAACTAAAGATTTAGGCAATCCCGACTTGATAGTTGTTCTTGATAGTGGAGGGCCAGATTACGAACACATCTGGGTTACTGAGGCACTGAGAGGATTAGTTGCAGGAAATCTTTCGGTTCAGGTTTCTCATGAAGGAGTCCATTCAGGAATGTCAGGAGGAGTCATCCCTTCTTCATTTAGAATTCAAAGAATGCTTTTGGATAGAGTAGAAGATTCCAATACCGGAAAAATTCTAATTCCTGAAATGCATGTAGAAATTAGTGATAAAGTTAGAAAAGAAGCTGAAGAACTTGGAAATTTACTTGGCGATGAGCTCTGGTCTCAACTCCCTGTTGTAGATTCTCTAAAGCCTCAAAATGAAGGTGCAGCCGAAATCCTCCTTGATATGAACTGGAGACCTGCAATGTCAGTCATTGGAGCAGATGGAATGCCTCCAACTCAGACGGCGGGAAATGTTCTAAGAACACACACTGATCTCAAGTTAAGTTTCAGAATCCCTCCAGGAGTTCCATCAGAAGAGATTGATTATATTTTGAAAGAAACCTTAGAGCGCAATCCTCCTTATGGTTCTAAAGTCGAATATATTCCTGATGCTGCAGCAGATGGATTTCATGCTCCTCCTATGGATGGCAAAATCGCTGCCGCTCTTTCTTCTGCATCTATGCATATTAGTGGATTTCCTCCAATGGCAACTTGGGTAGGAGGTACAATTCCATTTATGGCGATGATGCAGAAAAAATATCCTTCTGCGCAATTCTTCTGCACAGGCACCGGCGGACCTGGAAATAACGCACATGGCCCTGATGAAAAATTACATATTCCTTCGTCGAAAAGATTGACTGCGGTATTATCTGCAACAATTGCAGCATTATCTCAATAAATAGAACGGAAATCGGCAATTCTTAGACAAAGAATCCGCCGAAGTTAAAGCGAGGATATGATTCGAACGAGGTGAGGGCATCCAATGACTAATGATGAAGGCGGTTCAATAACGCCAGAAAATCGTATCAAACAACTAGAGGAAAGATTAGTTGAAGAATCCGATCGACTAGAGAAACTATACGTTGCTTATCGTAAAGTTGAGCAAGAACTTGAAGAGAAAAATGCTATTATTGATGTTTTAGAGAAAGAAGCAATCGATAAAGAAATCGAGAGGGAAGGTATGGAAACTCTTCTCTCTGATAAGGACAATAGAATCCACGAAATGGAAATGGAAGGAGCAAAATCTTCTACTAGAATTAAACATCTTGAGCCAAAGTTGGAGAAAACAGAAGAAATGTACACTCGTGAGAAAGCAAGACTAGGTCGCGTTTTCGAAGTGGCAGAGGAACTTGACGAAGCATTACAAACAGCTCAAGTGGAACTTACAGCGAGAGACGATTGGTATGTCCAACACATGCAACTATTTGAGAATCTGAACCAAGCAATACAGACCAGATATGAAATGATTGATTCAGCTATCGAGAAGAGCGCTGAGTTTGCAAAGAAACAAGACACTTTCAAGTCTCGAATGGATGAAGCTCTAGATGCAGCAGAGGAAGCAGTTGCACATGCTCAAGAGATGTCTGAAGAACTTCCTGAAGAAGAATCAGAAGATTGATTATTTATTCTGGTTTTGTACCATCTGCGCGCTTTATGCACTTTGCAGGTATTCCAGCCCACACTTCACCATCAGGTATGTTAGTCCATTTTGGAACCACTGCTCTAGATGCAACAACAGCCTTGACACCTATTGTACATCCTGGTTGAATCACAGAACCCATTCCAATTAATGCATCATTTCCAATGACCACTGGAGACATTACTAACTCTCCACTTTCTGTTAGATGTGCATTGATTATTGCGTTGCCTCCAATAACCACTCTGTCTCCTAATGTTACAGAGCCAGCATCATTGAGATGTGCACTATTAATCTGTACTCCTTGACCTAACTTTGCTCCTGATAATCGATAGTAAATATTTCCAATAAATGACGGAACTAAGAATGGTAAAAAGAATAGTGCAATTCTATGAAAAACCATTGACCAAGCCCACTGAATTGTCACAAATGACTGTAGCGGATATCTTCCAGGCTCCAATCTCGGCCTGAATAATCCTCCAAGTGCTCCACAAATAATTACCAAACTAATTCCCCAAGTCATCATTGCCATTCCAGCTGCAATTCCTGTAATTGCAAAATCTGAAATAATTGATATTGAATCTATATTAGATGATAAGAAAGATTCAGGATTAGTATTAGTGAGATCTAGAATCTTGTAGAACACATATACTCCAGGTAAGGCAGCAATTCCAACAATAAATGCCAGAAATGGAATAACTAAGGCGGTTAATAAATTCTGCACAATTGTGAAAGCCTTCAATGTACCACCAATATTTGACCCTAGAGCCCTCTTAACAAGATGTTTTTGGCGACGGCAGTATCAATAGTTGGAAACTAACCGAGGGGTTATGAAAGGGGCTTCTGGGATATTGGGGGACGGTAAAAAAGCTGTCAAAATCCATCATTTAGTAAAGGCTCCAGAGAATACTCCACAATCAATTTCTCGCAGAGAATCCTGGGATGCGACCAAACCTGCCACTGTTTACAAAACTCCTGAGATGTTACAGGACGGTACTAGTTGTACCGCTGCAACAGTCATCTTGAGAACCAGAGGTTGTGTATGGTGGTGGAAGTCTGGTTGTACTTTTTGTGGATATTTTAATGATGTCAGAGATGATGTTACTGCAAATGATTTATTCGCTCAATGGGAAGAAGCGAAAAGATTAACCAATGATTTTGAAGGCTGTAAAATGGTCAAAGTATATACTTCTGGGACATTTTTTGAAGATCAAGAAAATCCTCCCGAATGGCAAGAAATGGTTCTCAGAGAAACTTATGAAAGAGGATTAGAGTTAGTTTTTGAGGCTCAGGCACATTTGTGTAATCCGGAAAAATTAGCATGGGTAGCAGAACGACACCCAGGTTGTACTGTTGCTATTGGATTAGAAGCATACGACGATACTGTTCTGCGTTTCCATTGTAACAAAGGATTTTCAACAAAGACATGGCGAAAGTCTGTAGAAAATTTAAGAGAAGCCGGGTTACGTGTTAAAACTTACTTACTTTTCAAACCACCTTTTATGTCAGAAGGAGATGCTCTTAATTTAACTTCAGAATGGTTGGTACAAGTAGCGCCTCTTTCCGATGAGGTTTCTATTAATCCAATGAATATCCAAAAAAATACTGTCGTAGATAGAATATTTAGGAATAGAGAATATCGTCCTCCTTGGTTATGGTCACTTGTTGAAATGATTGAGAGAACTCATCATCAAATTATAGATTCTAATTGTCGCACTATTGTCCATCCAACTGCTGGGGGTCGATTAAGAGGTGCACACAACTGTAAAAAATGTGATGCCGAAGTGGTAGCAGCAATAGAACGATATTCTGTTTCGAGAGATCTAAGGGAATTTAAAGGTCTTGATTGCGAATGTAAGAAGGTTTGGAAAACAGAAATTGAAAATGATTTATCATTACCAGTTCCTATGGGTCAGGGCAGAGATAGACGTTTATCTCGAGTAGACCTAGTTCGTGCACCTTAATGCCCAATCGATTATCCTCTCGGCTAATACTTAAGTCTGAATCTCCGTTGGTAGTAATATCCTTGACGGGATATCTAGAGGTATAGCCATGTCAATTAATACAACAGATTCAGTAGATGTGTTTCTTCAAGGTGAAAAAGAAC
Source organism: uncultured Candidatus Poseidoniales archaeon (assembly GCA_964003245.1). GTDB lineage: Archaea > Thermoplasmatota > Poseidoniia > Poseidoniales > Thalassarchaeaceae > MGIIb-O2. The sequence goes on along the minus strand of CAXFIU010000006.1, from coordinate 28,940 downwards.
CCTCTGGTTCATGGGTCTTCATTGTCGTAGGAATTGTTTTTTCACTTTCTTTTTTGTTACTTTATAGTATACTTTACCCAGGGCAGGATTTACCATTAATTTCCGATTTAGTTCCCGTTTTCAACGGAGTTTTTGACTCTGGGATTTGGTTCTTTATTCTAGGTATAATGATTGGTGTCTTCTCTATCATAGGCCGTTTATTATTAGAAGCAACTAGCGAGTGAGGTGATTATTCATGGATACAGTATTAACAACAATGTTTTATTTCTGGATTTCATTATTTTTTGTATTCTTTTTGATCCAAAGAGGTTTGTGGATATTTTCTGATGTAGTTAAAGGCACAGTCTTTTTCATGCTTGAGAAAGCTCTTGGCCCAGGCTCAGATTTAGTAGAGGGACGTCCTGGTTCAGGAGCTAGGTCTTGGATATTCCAAGGCACTCTGTGGCTAATATTAGCCTCTACATTTACATTCATCAGTATGTGGTTAACACATGATCCACATGCACTCCACTCTCTTGCCTCATGGGGCTTTGTTGCCAACGCTGATGAGTTAGCATCAGCCGGAGTTTATGCTACATTGTATGGTTCAGTTTCTATGTTAGTAATCGGTTCTGGATTCCACATCATACCTAAACTAGCAGGAACCGAATTAGCAAGTGAGACTAATGCCAATTTAGTTTCATTTGTCTGGACAATTTCTGTATTAGTTTTAGTAATAGGTTCTCAAAATAATATGATTTTTGGTATTGAGATAATACCCATAGGAACTGCAATAAATGCTATTGCATTATTCGCAGTTATTCTTAACCAATTATTGACAGTTGCAAATAGAACAAGATCAATGGCTCTCCCTGGATGGTTAATATTGATTGCATTGCTAAGCAATCCTCTATTGAGTGTTATTTCTATTATTTCTGGCGCAGTAGATGATAGCGTCGGTCAGTGGTTATCATACCATTTGTTTGGAGGGGCATTCTTTTTCGCTGGAGTAACTGGAGTTGCTCTTTACGCATCATCCATTGCATCAGGTAATCCACTTTGGTCTAAGTCATTAGTTGGTGTTACATTATTTGGTAGCATCCTAACAATTAACCCATTTGGCGATAATCACGGTCAGATGGTGATGGATGTTTTTGGACCATTGGCAGAAAATAATGTTGTTGCTTTTTCAAATCAGGATATGTTGGCTGCGAGTTTCTTGATGGCTTTAGCGTTCATACCGATATTTGCATTTGCTAGTAATATGTTAGTTACAATGAGAGGATCAGATGTTTTCGTAGATTCTCCTAATTATCCTGGAAACGCTGAACTTAACTTAGGAGCATGGTTAATTGTTCCAATTGCAATCGGCTCACTTTTCGTTCAGACTGATACGGTCAGTGGTACTTCTGAATTAGTAGGTATAGCTGATTCACTTTCCGTTATGTCACTTTGGTTAATCATTGTTCCACTTTCTCTTGGGGCCGCTCTTAGCCTTTATCCAGAATTAACTGGTAGACATTTATTCTCGAATAGTAGAGCAAGATGGGGTTACCTAATGATGACCGGAGGAGCAATATCTGGGCTCTCAATTACAATGATTGCAGACTTCATGGATATGGCTCTAGTAGAGATGATGGTAGAAGATCCTAGCGCTCTTTCTGAGGAACTACGTAAGTTAGGATCAGTAATGTTCTATGGTGTAGTGATAGGGTCTATATTCCACTCATTGAATATGGTAACTGGAATGTTCAGAGGCGAATTAATTTCTCAGAAATCAATAAAATCTTCATCTATTTCAGTTGAATCATATTTCCTTGTATCTCCTATGACTGTTCGTAGGATTCTTGCTAGTGGAGCTAGTCTTGATACTGAAGTATATCCTACCGAAGAAGATAATGGAAAAGGTAGTGCTACATCACTTGAACAATTATCAGAATCTTCTATACCGCCTACTAAACTCTATGTTCGCTATAAGAAAGAGGGTAAATGGACATGGCGACCAGCAGATGATACAGATATAGATAAGTACATGTCTGAGCAAGGTAATTAATGTAGAGAAAAAGATAATTATGTATTCTAATAATGAATATTCTTTTACTTTAATATGGATGTAAATATATGCGTATTGGACTTGTTGGTAAACCTAATGTTGGTAAATCAACAACCTTTTCTGCACTAACAGAAACTCCGGTAGAAATAGCTAATTATCCATTTACTACGATTGAACCAAACGTTGGTATTGCTTGGTTACCATTGAGAGAAAGTTGTGCCTGTAAGATTCTACGTAAGAAAAAAGAAGAGCAAGGGAGAATGTCTATTGTTGATGATAAAGATCCTCGTAGAGGAAGTATTTGTACTCCCAAATCAGGCTCTTGTAGAGGGTACCAAAGATTAGTTCCAGTCACTTTAGTAGATGTTGCCGGATTAGTTCCCGGTGCTCATGAAGGTCGTGGAAGAGGGAATCAATTTCTCTCTGATTTAGCACGTTGTGATGCTCTAATTCAGGTAATAGATATTTCCGGCTCAACAGATATAGAAGGCAATCCCGTTGGAGCAGGAGGCTCTAAGCCAATTGAAGAATATAATTTTCTTTTGAATGAAATCGATGCTTGGATTGTAGGTATTATTCAATCAAGTTGGTCTAGGGGTGCTAGAAGAGTTCAATCGGAAGGAGACAAAGCACTTTCCAAATTTCTAATTGAACAATTATCTGGAATAGGCGCTACTGATTACCATGTTAATGCGGGAATATCGTCAGTAAATGATAAACATCCCGAATCAGGAGTCCCTTGGTCTTGGGGGAATGATGAATTAATGACAATGGCAGGCACAATTCGGTCACTACTTTTTCCAATATCTGTAGCAGCAAATAAAGCCGATAAGAATAAAAATTCAGAGCTAGAACTATCATCAATTGTAGAATCTCAAGGTGGAAAATTAATTTTGACAAGTGCAGAAGCAGAATTAGCTCTACGCAGAGCATCTAAGGCAGGACTAATTAATTTGAACTCAGAGACATCTAACTTTTCTATTACTGATACAGGTGAAAAGAATTTATCTACTGAACAACGGAATGCATTGGTTCATATTTCTCAAACACTTTCTGATTTGCCTGGAGGAGGATTACTAGGTTTACTTTCTTCAGTTGTTTTTGACCGACTGAATAGAAGTGTTGCTTATCCAGTTCAAGATGATTCTCATTGGGTCGATGGAGAGGGCAATATTCTTCCTGATGCTATCTTGGTTCCCGAAGGAACCACTGCTAAAGGATTAGCATATGCTGTTCATTCCGATCTTGGTGATGGTTTCATTAGAGCTACGGATGCGAAAAGCGGCAGAGTAATAGGTGCCGAATATGAAATTCAAAATGGCGACATAATTAGTATTCATGCTAAAAAATAATGCGATTACCCAAGAAGAGAATATAATAGGTGAAAATTGATATCCTCATTTTCTAGAGTCAGGCATCCGCACAAGCAACTTCGAAACCGAAGTACAATTTTTCTTTGCTTCGTTTACAGTCTTATCCGAAGAGTGATCCGAGCCCTTCAAAGCCCGCACCGTCATCTTCTTCCTCTTCTTCAACTGCTGCTTCAGCAGGAGCTGCTTCAGCAGCGGATGAACCGCCACCAGCAGCTGCTGGTGCAGCAGCAACAGGAGCAGCAACAGCAGTAGCCATTGCTTCACCGATGTCAACAGACCCTAGTGATGAAACAAGAGCCTTAACTCGAGCACCATCAACATCTACGCCAGCAGCAGTTAGAACCGCTGTGACAGCCTTTTCATCAATTTCCTTTTCCGCAGAGTGCAGTAACATTGCAGCATATACATATTCCATTTTATTTCACCTTTTTTTTATTTAGCCGAAGAGATCACCAAGTCCACCGAACTCCTGTGTCTCCTCTTCCTCTTCTTCCTCTTCAGTAGCCTCAGCTACTTCTTCAGTTGCATCAGAGGCTGCAACAACCGATTCACTAGCCGCCGAAGCAGCAGCACCAAGTGCTGCTGACAAATCTTCGTCTAGTGCAGAGGAATCTAATTGACCTGCTAGGGCCAAAGCACGTGCATTAGCACGTGAAATGAATAGAGGCGAGGTTGTTTCATTTGTAACTCCTGCCTCAACAGCAACTGACAAAGCCTCTCCACTTGCTTTCGAAAGCAGTGTTGGCATTGTTTGTTCAGAGAACCAACGCACGTTGCATGCAAGATTGAATGCCCCTGATGTTGCTGTAATAATGTCTGTACGTGTTTGATCTAAATCAATATTTAATGCAGATGCAGGGAAGAAGAAACCATCTTCTATTGCACCAGTTAGAATAATTCCAATCTCTATAGGATTAATATCTAATTTTGCTAGCATTATTCCCAAGTCACCGGAAATAGGTTGCCCTTTCTCAACAACTGTAGTAGTTTTTTGAATTGCAACTTTACCTTTATCGATTTTTGCAGGAATACCGACAGCGTTGAATTCTCCAACGATTGGCCCTGGGCCAAATGAAGTTGGGCCCTTTTCTACAACAATATCGCTTGGAGCCAGTTCTCCTTCCTTAGCAGCACGTCCTTGACGTGTTTTTTCTAGTTCTAAGAATAATTCGAAGGGATTTAAGTTATCGGATTGAACGATACAAGGTTGAACAGCGCTTTCCATCAGATTTTCTAGTTCTTCACTATCTCTTCCGGAATTTTCCCATGCTAATCTAATCAATGTTTTCTTAGCCATAGTAATTTTCATTGAATCTCTTAGATTACTTCTCATGTCTAACATGTTTCCAGCAGGAACACCGCCAACATCAACAATCCCAACAACTCCGTCAGAATTTAAAACATCTGTCAACTCTTGAACTCGATCCTTTTTCCAAGGAGCAATCTTAGGAGTGATCATTCAATCACCTCTACTTTTATTGATGGTCCCATTGAAGTTTTTACATAGCAAGAACGAATATTTCCTGCACCACGCTCTAGCTTACTTGTGACCCTAGTCCAAATTGCCATAGCATTAGCAGTTAATTCATCCATACCTTGTTCTCGAGAACCAAATGCTGTGTGAAAAGTTACTTTATCTCTTGATCTTACTATTGTTGTACTTTGTAAACCATTAGCAATCATTGCAGGATCTAGAGTTGGAGGGACTGGACGAGGCATTTTACCACGAGGACCTAGAACTACACCGAGATATCTTCCAACTGTCCCCATGTGTGGGATTTCCGCTAAGAAGAAATCATATTGTTTAGCCATTTTTCGAGCTTGTTGTCTGTTTCCGCCTAGGTCTTCAATAGTTGCAGGATCAATTACGCTGATTCCAGCAGCACGTGCCTTAGTTGCCATTTCACTACCCGCAAACATTGCTATACGAACCTCTTTACCTCTTCCGGAGGGTAAACGAACTTCTTCTTGAATACGATTTACTGGATTCTTCAAATCCACATCTTTGAGTGTAATTGCCATCTCAAAGGATTCTACGAACTTACGTTCAGGGGCATTCTCTATTGCTTGTTGAATAGCGTTCTGGATATTTTCTTGCATTTTTTTCACCTCCGTGGTCAGCGAGGTTTCCCTCTCCCACAATTCGTGATAACTCAGCTAAAGTGTTCGCTGAATTCCCCCTTACTCATTCTATCGAGTGCTTCTTTAGGTGCATAACCTTCTACATTTACTCTCATTGCAACACAAGTTCCCATAACCTCACGGCATCTTGCATACAGATTCGCACCTGTTAGTCGATCTTCTTGTTCAGTAGCAATTTTCTTAATTTGATCCATAGTCAAATTTTCAGAAGCCTCTTCCCAAGAACCATTACACTTCTTTTTACCTAACGCTTGAACAACTTTGTGTGGTGTTTCATTACGCGCTGACATGTGTATGATCTCCTATAATTGTGTCTCGCCGACCTACCTTCACTATTTGAGCGTGTTGCGTTGGTCTTTGATCTCCTATGTTTGATTATTCTACACGTTGTGTAACTCTTACTTGGTCAGCTCTAACTGTTAATGCTACAGGTACTGCAGCTTCGAATAACTCAACAGTAACTTCTTCCTTGGATTCAGTAACACGAATAACACGCGCTGATTGCCCTCTGAATGCCCCACCATGAATTTCCACAATACAACCTTCTTCGATTCCTGTTGTAGCTGCCTTTGGTTCTAAGTATGGGAGAACATCCTCAAGAGGAGACTCACCATCCAAAACCTTCCTACAATTTTTGATAGGAGTTGTTGAAACTCCAGCCCTGCCAATTAGTTTCTCAACATGATGGAATGCAGAAGCTTCAACAAAGATATATCCTTTCATGTAGTTAGGACTCAATACACCGTATATCTCATCTTGAATGTCCATTAGTGAACCACTTCCAGAGAGTCTTGCTTGAATCTCTTTTGCAACATTTTGTTCTTGCCCAATACTAGTTTTAAGAATATAAAGGAAAGAGGCAACATCACCATACATGTCCCTAAGACTTGGAGTGGAGTATTCTTTCTTACCAATCATACCTGGATCTACCCATTCCGAGTTTTTGTACAAGGTTTTAGGAGTTACATCATTACTTTCTGAGATAAATAGAATAGGAGTAACTTCTAGTAGTGAATTACCCATCGCAATTCCTCTAGACTTTCCTGTTCTTACATGTTGCAATTTGTCAGCCGTAATCCCAGTTGATTCGACAATTCTTGAAACTACAGCATCTAAGTCGTTATGATCGCCGTAGCCATAGACTCCATCCCAAGCACCAGGTAAATCAGATACTTCATCCGCCCTTTGCATAAGTAGAACTTTTTCTTCATGGCGGATAAATACTGTAAACGCGTCAGACATACAAATCACTCTCTATTTATTTCGTCAACCAATCAAAGAATGAAGGAAGTAGATTATCCATCAAATAAAGCATAATAAATCCAATTCCTCCAAGTACAAACATTCCTATTCCACAAACAATCACAGTTTGACGAAATTCTTCTTTGGAAGGTTTTCTAGCCATCTTCAAAATTCTTGCATAAGAACCGGTCTGAAGGCCACGAACACGGCTCTCAATCTCATCTTGCCAGTCTTGGACTTTCTCCTCGACTACACTAACGTTTGAGTTCTCTACAGCCATGCCTTTCCCTCTAAAGTGCCTCGGCGACCGACCGACCTCATTTAAGCACGTCGGGAGACCCATTGGAATTTATCTTGGGTAAGTTTGGTTAATTCAATTAATAAATTCTACAGTTCTTGTTTTTAAATTTCGCATTTGAGTATGCAAAGCTGCACCATGAATTTGTTCAGACTTCACTCCAGTTAATACTAGCAGTACACGTATTTCATCGCCCATTTCTTGGTCTGTGGTTGCACCTAGAATTATTCTAGCATAAGGATTTATTCTATCGCGTATGATTTTTGCACATTTCTCAGTATCTCCTAAGGACAGACCGGGGCCACCAACTACGTTAATCAGAGCGCCTCTAGCATCTGAGATATCAATATCTAGTAATGGAGAATGAAGAGCCTCTTCAGTCGCCTTTTCTGCTCGGTCGGGACCATTAGCTTCTCCTAGACCAATCATAGCCACTCCTCCTCCATTTTCCATTACAGAGCGTAAATCTTGGAAATCAAGATTTACTATACCTTCCTTTGCAATCATTTCAGAAACTCCTGAAATTGATCTCATAAGTAATTCATCAGCTACTCTGAAAGCAGCATCTAGAGGTAGATCCCTTACTCCTTCAACTTCTAACAATCTTTCATTGGGTAGTACTACTACAGTGTCACAAACTTCTCTTAATCTCTCAAGACCCCATTCTGCATTTTGTCTCCTTAGAGCCCCTTCAGAAAGAAATGGATATGATACAACTGCTATAGTTAGTGCACCTGCAGTTTTTGCTAGTCTAGCAACTACATGAGCCGAACCAGTTCCTGTCCCTCCACCTAATCCTGCTGTTATGAATGCTAAATCACAATCATCTACTTCCTTTTTTAGAGAGATTTCCGATTCATAAGCCGCCTGCTCTCCTTTTTCGGGATCACCGCCAGCTCCTCTTCCACGAGCAGTTCTACCGATTAGAACTTTATTTTCCACACCTACTCTAAGTAGATGTTGGGCATCTGTATTGATTGCCATTCCCCTTACATAAGTATCATCGAATAATCCTTCTTGTTCCAATCTTGCCACCGTATTAGATCCACAACCACCACAACCAAAAACTCGTATCCTTGGTTGTAACGATGATAGTAGTTGAACAAGCTCTGAATCACTCTCAGTATCTACAGGTGCAGAAGGTATTCCTTCATCTTCTTGAAGTTCCAAAACACGGTCGATGATACTCTTCACGAGCCTCAGGCGGATTGTACAGAGGATAACCATTACCCTTATTTTAATGAGTATAGTTCCTATTTTGTTAGATAATACAAATTACGAATCATAATTCTAACAACTGACTTCTTGTACTATTAAATCGTACAATAAATGTATAAATTCCACCCCAAGCAGAGATTGCTAATGCTCCAGTCATTCCATTTAATTCATCGTTACCTAGTAAAATATACTGTAAGTATTCATTGTAACTACTGACATCAATACCTGCTCCTCCGGTATAAGCTTGTATAGCAGCAATTAACAATCCTAGAAGTGTAATAATCATACGGTCAGCTCGAGAAAATCCTCCATATATTCTATCCAATCCGACAGATTGAGCTTGTGTGCCCATATATGATCCTAGTAGAGTCAGTAATCCTGCTGCAAGACCTGCATTCATATTGCTTACAAAAGCGGCATTCATCCCTATAGCAATTAGTAAGCCAACATCTACAATCCTATCAATTGTATGATCCAAAAAATCTCCATATGGTCCATCTGTACCTTGATGTCTTGCCAAGGCTCCATCAAGTGCATCTAGAACTCCTGCAACTAGAACTAGTATTACTGCTAATATTATCATTATCGAACCATTAGTATTCATCTCTGCAATAGTTAACATATAGAATCCTATTATTGATACTAACAAAGAAGTCCAAGTTAAAACCGAAGGATCTAAATCTCCCAATTTAATTACAATTGGCTGTATCGCTTTTGTCCATTTTTCTCTCATTTTTTCTAACATATTACTCCTCCATTGTTGCAATCCAGTCTATATCTGTGTTAACAGCAGTTGGTTTGAAGTCATCTGCTATCCATTCAATAATTCGCTCTTTAATGGTATTTTGATTTTGCTCCGTGGTATCTAACTCGAACCAATTATTATCCTCTTCATTGTCATTCCATGGGCCACCAATTAATTCCCACTCAACATTTCCTTGTATTTTTTCTTTTGAATAACCTCTTTTTTCGAGTCTTGCTTCTAATATGTCTGGCTTACAACGTAGAATTATTGTTTGATCACAGGGCAATAAATGTGAAAGATGCCCATCAATTATAGTAATATTCTCGGGCGTATTATTCCACTCATCTTTTAATTTTGAGATTAGCAATTCTATATCTATTTCTTTGGAATTATCTGAAATATCAAGATCTCCTAAACAACCATATTTTTCTGCTATTTTTTCTAAAGACAATACCGTGATTCCCTCACTCTTGAGTATTGTTGAAACTGTAGTTTTACCTGTGCCTGGTGTGCCGCTAAGTGCTACCCTACAACCTCCTCGCATATTTGTTGGGAATTGCTTTAACGAATGAATCCTCCCTTTTGTAGGCGTAACATTGACTTCATTAAGTTCTCTCGCAAGGTATGATGGTTAACCTTACGAGCATTGCCAAAGCCTTCGATCCTAGAGAAAGTAAATTGAATATTTTACTAATTGCAGTTCCCCTAACCGTTTACTTCAATTATATTGCTCATGACCCAAATATTTCTTTCATAACTTCAATGATTGCTATAATGCCACTAGCTTTTCTTATGGGTAAAGCCACTGAAGAAATTGCATTAAGGACCTCAGAATCAGTTGGAGGTTTGTTAAATGCAACTTTTGGTAATGCTGCTGAAATGATTCTTGCATTATTCGCACTTTATGCTGCGTCTACTACTACTTCTCCTGAAACAGCAGAAAACATGATTCATTTAGTTCAGGCAAGTCTTATTGGTAGTATTCTAGGTAATTTATTACTGGTAATGGGGCTTTCATTTGTTTGGGGTGGTATGCACCACTCAGAACAGAGTTTTTCGGAAACACAAGTCAGTTCCAATAGTTCATTATTATTACTTGCAGTAATAGTACTGATAATTCCTACAGTATTCAATTTTACAGTTGAAGGAACTGCAGGTGACGATGGCGTGGAAAAATTATCTCACGCTGCTGCAATAATTCTTTTAGCAATATATGGATTATTTCTTTTATTCCAATTGAAGACTCACTCCCATTTATTCGCTACTGATAACGTGCATCATGAAGAGCCAGAAATGGATCAAAAAGATGCTATATTCTTACTAATTTTAGCTACAATACTAGTTTCATGGATGGCTGAAGTATTGGTTCATTCTGTGGAATCCGCTGCTGAGCAATATCATCTTCCATATATTTTCATTGGAGTAATTCTTCTTCCTCTGTTTGGTAACGCTGCAGAACATTTCACTGCTGTATCAGTGGCTGCAAAAAATAAGATGGATTTATCGTTCGCAATATCCATTGGCTCATCAACTCAAATTGCTGTATTTGTAGCACCTTTGATGATAATTGTTGCTTGGATTTTAGGAGTTCCTTTGACTTTTGAATTTGGGATTCTTGAAACAATTGCCGTATTTCTTGCGGTATCAATTGCCAATCTGATTGCAGCTGACGGCAAGTCAAATTGGTTAGAAGGATTGATGTTATTGTCAACATATGCAGTCCTTGGTTTAGCTTTCTTTTTCCATCCCTGATTAATTTTGTAGTTTAAGATCTGAAACTACTGGTTATAATAGAGAATGTAGCACGCGATAATTATGGAGATTGGGATAGATAGTTTTGCAGAGGCTAAACTAGATAATGGGAAAAGTTATTCCGAAAACAGTGCTCAATCAATCTCTGATTTACTTGATAGAATAGAACATGCTGACAAAGTTGGGTTAGATGTTTTCGGTATAGGTGAACATTATCGTAGAGAATTTCTAGATTCAGCAAATTCCGTTATCTTATCTGCAGCAGCATCTAGAACGAAGAATATACGATTGACCAGTGCAGTTACTGTATTGAGTGCAGCAGATCCTGTCAGAGCATTCCAAAATTTTGCTACTCTAGACTTGGTATCTTCTGGTCGTGCAGAAATGGTAGTGGGCAGGGGATCCTTTACGGAGTCTTATCCCTTATTTGGATTAAATTTAAATGAATATGATGAAATTTTTTCTGAGAAATTAGATTTGCTATTGGCAATTCGAGATAATGAAAAAGTCACTTGGTCTGGGCGTTTTAGACCTCCTTTATACAATCAGGAGATTTTCCCTAGGCCTTTACAAGAAAAATTACCCATTTGGTTAGGGGTTGGCGGAACCCCCCAATCGTTTGTAAGAGCAGGATTACTTGGTTTACCATTAATGATAGCAGTTATTGGCGGAGAAACTCATCGATTCCGTCCATTAGTTGACCTTTATAGAGAGGCAGGTGAGCGTGCTGGGCACAATCCTGAACAACTGAAAGTAGGCCTCCATTCTCTGGGATTTGTTGCAAATGATTCGCAAGAAGCTAGGGATATTTATTTCCCTGGCTATGCGAAGGCTTTCACCAAAATTGGGAAGGAAAGAGGTTGGCCCCCAGTTACAAGGCATAGATTCGATGAACAAACAGGTCCTCTTGGCGCTTATGTAATCGGCGATCCAGAAGAAGTTGCTGAGAAAATAATCAGACATAGTGAGGCATTAGGAGGAATCTCTCGTTTTTCTTTCCAATTAGATAATGCTGGGCTTTCACATAATCAGTTAATTGAAACGATAGGTCTGATAGGAAAAGAGGTTTCGCCTCTAATAAATAAGGGACTTTAACCAATTAATCAAAGACCACATACTTGTCCCTAACAATGTGAGTAGTGTTATCAAATGGTCCGAAGAAGAACTTTCTTCTTACTATAATGATAACGAGATAGATATTTCTTGGCTCAATAAATCCTCCATGCATCAGTTTCGATGGAAGTCATTAAAGGGGCCTTGGTTCACATCAGACAGACGGATATCTTCCTCAAAGAAATTAATTGAATTATTTTCTAACTCAATGCCTACAGATGTTTATGTTTCAACTTCTTCATGGCTTAATCCTGTAAATCTTCCTCGAATCAAAGATAAAAAGAGACCTTCGCCAATACTTTTAGATCATCTCGTAGTTTTCGATATTGATATTAGGCCATTTTGTCTTATTCGTCTAGAAGAAGCAAGAAAGGCGACTTTGGAACTAAGAAACTGGTTAGTTACTAATACTGATATCAAAATTAGGCATATCACATTTTCAGGAAGTAAAGGCTTCCATATTATTGCAGACGACCCAGATAGAGCTCCATTTTCAGAACCAGATCCTGTAATAAGGGAAGAGAAAGTAAAATCTCAACGTAAGCGACTTTTGGATCAAGTGATTGAAGCCGGACATCCTGTTGATAAGGTTGTAACAGCAGACACTAGACGAATCATTCGTTTACCTGGAACTGTTCATGGCAAGACTGGCTGGATTTGTACAATTCTTAGTGAGGAATGGATTGAATTATCTGTGAAAGAATGGATAAATAAAATTCCTAGACACAAATCCGCAATTAAAATTCCTAAAAGACCACCAATTAGAATTCCTAAAATCTCTCTTCCTCAAATGAATTTTAAATTAATGAAAAATAAAGTTGTACATCATCCACAACATACTAGTTTAGAATTAAGTAGCCATGTTTCTGGCACAAAAGATCGTTCTGCGTTTGTATCATGGTTGCCTAGGAAATGGGGAGACATTCGTACATCTATAGAGAAATCACAAGAGTTATTTTGTGAACTTAAATTAGGTCCAATTGCTTATTTTCATGATTATGAGAGGGTTTTAGCAATTATTCCAAGAGCGATTCCTAGAGACTTCTTACTTAGCAATTTTTCTCAAAAGGATTTCAAAAATTTTGTTTATGAAACACGTCACATGGATCATAGTTGGACCAGAATTTCAGGAAGATTGGTTGGAGAAGATTGGGAGGGTGAGATTGAACCTGTTACAGTTCTTGGATACGAGTTTGCTGAGGGATGTTTACACCCTTGGTCAGCACCTCATCTTGAGATATGTTCTCGTTTGGGTCTACCTATCCGAGAGCATCCTGGAGAGATTTCAGGCAGCGATAAAGTGCCATTAAGAGTTGTAATCCGGCGTTGAGTTTATTTCCTTGTTCATTGTCGACGTTTTGTCCCAAAGGAGGAGCCTTACGGCAGTGACTAGTGATGCTACGCATCTGACCTTAACCAGAACCCATAGGTCATGGCGCCGGGACAGCGCCATGACCAAAATAACAAAGGAGGCTTGAAAATGGGTTTTTTTGATAACATCAGAAAAGCTATCCACACCGCAACAGCTCCAAATCCTAAAGCTCGTTATGGCCGTCAGTCTCGTCCTAATCGAGGTTCAAATTATCGTCGAAGGCGGTATCCAGAATATCCACGTAGAGACCCCCAACGTAAATTAACCAAAAATATGGAAAGAGATTATAATCATTTAATCGCTAAAATAGGGCCTGTGTCATCTGTTGATGAGGGTATACAAAAACTCAATGATATAATATGGGTAGTTCACCCAAATCATTCAAAGAATTTTTTTAATCATCCTTATGTAATTAATACATTGAAGTTAGGTTCCAGTTCAAAATCTACGAATAAATCAGAAGAAGTAAATTGGTGGAATGTAGAATCCAATGATAATTCTACGACCCCTAAGTCCTCAGTTCCGACTCCTAAAAGTATAGACATTTGTGGCGAAGTAGATTGTAATAAGAAGGTTAGTGCTTTTGACTTTAGATGTTTTACTTGTAGGAAAAGATACTGTGATGCGCATAAAGGGGCAGGAATTGACTGCAAATACTGTGAATCCCAAATTTAAGTAAATACACTTTTACTATGGAAATTACCTCTTGGTGAAAGGTTTTGTTGTACTGCCCAACGCACCTGTTCTCTACCATTTTTGCTGTAACCATATACTACTTCTCCCGGACTAACTTCAAAATTCCAATATTCTTGAAAGATTGCAGCATCTTCTTTATTTTGAGCTAACTTCTTGGGTACTGAATGGAACATTACGAGCCTTTTTTTCTTTGTCGTAAAATATTTTCCAATTACTTCAGGAAGTAATTTACTAACCCAAGTATCACTAATTATCTTTACTTGTCTTGGGATCATGTACCTTGGATTATCTAGTGGCCCTAGTACTTGTTCCATCGCTTCTGTAAATATTTTCGAATCTTCTTCTGAGGCGTTTTCAAGGTATGCTCTCATCCAACCCCCTCCTCTATTTCCTGATGCAACAGTAGGATTAGTTTTCAAATTTCCAGTTTCTCTTAATGCTCCAGAAACAGCTGTTGCTATTGCAAGTACTAATGATTCATCATTCCACTCAGGTCTTTGAAATGTAGTACTCAATATGGGCCATCCACCTGAAAAACCTTCTTTCATTTTCATTTCTATTGCTTCTTTTGGTTCCGCATTAAAGGGCTCACCAATTCTCCATAGTTCTCTTGTTCTTTCTCTATTCCTGGCTCTACGAATCATTTCATCGTTGAAGACATCCAAAGTTTCAGAGATTCCTTCGGGCCTCACTTCAGTGAATGCCGCATGTACATGACCTACTCCCTTCTCAATCGCACCATCATCACACACTCCATAAAGTCTCGAATGTTTTCTCTTAAAACGATGATAATCATCAAATCCTTTACTGAACTCTTCTGCTAAGCATACAATATCCCAATTGTTTGCCACCTTTTCAGGATTCTTTTTATCAAGTCTAAATGACCGTCCTCTCAATTGATTAATACTCATACTGGTTGTTACTGTTGTCAGGTCAATTAGAACATTAATTCTGCTAGCATCCCAACCTTCTCCAAGTAGTCCTCTAGTCCCTACTAGGCATTTTGTAACTCCTTCTTGAAATAATTCTGTAATCATTTCAGTATAGTATCTAGGCTTCCATTGACTCCCTCGTCCTCTAATTTCATTATAACCTTCTTTTTCGGAATATTCAATTTTTATGTCTAAATCTTTTTCTTTAATCCACTCTTCAAATCTAGGTATTATTATTTTACACAGATCATCATCTACTAATACGGTAGAGCCGGTCATAAGAACTGGATCAAGCCTATCTGTTGTCTCATCCATCAAAAGTGCACGAAATGCTGCAATAGCCCCTCCTGCATTTTTATCTAAGACTCCCTCAACTAGGGCTGTAGCGGAAGTTTTCTCAAAGTCGGTAACAATTACTGCCCTAATGTCTGGCCCTAGAGCTTGCATTTCTGCAGCCAAGACATCTCTTAAAGCATCATATTTTGCAGATGCATATGCCATTACACGTCCCACGGGTGACGCACATGGCCTCATGCCGGTTTCAGTAATTTGATGCCCTAACATCCTTAATCTTTGAATAGCTACTTCTGCTAATTCATGGTCTTTCTTATTTTTTGAACGAAGAAGGCCGTGCCTAATATAACGGTCCAATAAAGTAATCATAACTTGGTTTTTTGTTAAATCCATATCGATTAATTTTTGTTCAGGATATGGTACATCTTTCGGCAATTCTATTTCTCTGTAAAGGAGATAAAGTCTAGCAGAATTAGCCAAGTTTTCGTCTCTTTTAACAAAAGAAGTCCAATTTTTTACCGGACCACTCGGAAGTAATAATTTGCTCAACACTTCAGTTAACCAAATATCTAATTTGGGTGTACGGTTACTAGTATCTTCTGGGCCATTACTAATTTCTTCAATTAATTCTTCAAATTCTTTATCAACATTAGCGATATATATCAACTCTTCAGGATTTGGCCTTACAAAATAAGCCAGATCTTGATAAGGAGACAAATTAGAATCTCTAACTAATGCAGGGACAGGTACTTCATAATCGACTTCCCCAAAAAATTCTTTGTATCTTTCACCATCATCAATACTCACAGCCCCTATGTCTGGAGGAGTAGCTGTAAGTCCCAAAACAATTGGATTTCCAAAATATTCTCTTATTTCGCTCAGGACTCTCCCCCAGTGCCCAAGTAGATGATGGCATTCATCAAGAATAATCATTCCAATTCCAGTTTTAGCAAGGTTCTCTAGGTTCTTTTTGGAAGATTCATGCAATACCCATAAAGCATTTCCATGACTAGCAAAATCATCTCTAACTTGTTTCCGATAAGAACTGAATCTTTCAGTAAAATAATCATTATTATTATCTTCTAAGTCTCTTATCCACGATTTAGCAGTTTCCACACTATCAGCTTCATTTTCTGAAATTAGTTTATTTATCCATATTTCCATTGCCGCTCGATCTAGGTTCTTATCTGCCCGTTTTGGGAGAGTAACTGATTGATATGTTAGAGAAGTTAGCAGCCCCGGAGAATTTGTATTTGTAAGAATTTGTTCTTCTTTTCCATCCAAATCGAATAATTCTTTAGCTCTAGCAACCCACTGTGCTTGAATTGCAGAGTTAGGGCTCAAAACAAGAGTTGGTAATCTTACAAGGTCAGACCATGTATACAAACCAAGAACAGTCTTTCCTGAACCTGGAGGCGCTACAATATGTAGATTTTTTTCACCTGCTTCTAATTGTTTACGAATTATATCAGAAGAAGCCAATTGTGAGGGACGTAACTTTCCTGAGAAACCGATCTCTCCGAAGCCATCCATAATTCTCTCTAGTACACTCAAGATAAATATGTATGGACTACCAAGTTATAATTTCACTAATTGTTACTTTCTTTAAACCAAAGATTGACGGCAAATGACCTCTTGGAGGAATCATGGTTACCTCTGAGGTCGGTGTTAGAAGAGTAACAAATACTCGCTTAATCGATCACGACGGCATAGTCAAATATGGTAATTTTTTACTCCATGAAGATGGTAGTTTTTCTCAAAGTAATGGAGATGAAGATGTCATAGAAGTGATTGACGGCTCAATGCGCCTAATTACTCGTTCTTTCCAGAATTGGCACACACACCTACCTATGGTTCTAAACAGAGGAATGGGGGAAGGGCTTCCATTAATGGAATGGTTAGAAAAATCAATATTCCCTGCAGAAAAGTTCCTTACACCAGAATTTGTTGAAATCGGTACTCGTGCTGCAGCAGCCGAATTAATATCTACAGGCACTACTTTTGCTTGTGATATGTATTTTCATACTGAAGTAATTGGAGAAACTCTAGCTAAATCTGGTCTAAGAGCAGAATTGTGTGGCCCAATTACTGATGGTTTAACCCCCAATTTCAAACCTGGTTCTGGAGATGCATTGAAACATATGCAGAATTTAATCAAAAACGGGTCATCACGTCCTGATAGGATATCATATGGGATAGGTGCTCATTCTGTCTATGTTTGTAGTGAGGAGACTTTAAGAAAAGCATCCGAAGTTTCTAAAGAAACTAATTGTAAGTTGAGTATTCATACTTCTGAGACTCGTAAAGAAGTCGCAGATTGCCACTCATTGACTGGAATGTACCCCATTGAATATCTTGAATCTCTAGATTTTTTTTCAGATGGGAATACTGTTTGTGCCCATTGTGGATGGGTCACAAAAAAAGAAATGAGAATATTAGCAAAATATGAGGCCCATGCAGTACATTGTCCAACATCTAACCAAAAATTAGCCTGTGGAGGGACTCTCTCATACCCTGCTATGAAAGAAGCAGGGGTCGATATTCGTTTGGGTACTGATGGAGCTGCAAGTAATAATAGCCTCGACATGCGTGCAGAATCTAAGGCTGCTAGTTTAGTCCAAAGACACGACCATTGGGATGCAAGTATTTTAGATCCTATTGAAACTTGGAAATTAGCAACTAAAGGATCAACTGATTGGATTACTTGGAATCTTGATGATATTCGTATGCGCCCTATTGGTCGAGATAGTCGTAGGATTCTTGCTAATACCATATATTCTGGAGGGGAAGTGTTAGATGTTTTTGTAGGAGGAGAAGCTCTACGCCGTAATGGTAAAACTCTTACAATTGATGAATCAAAAGCGTGCAAAGATATTGAAGAAGCAGCTATTGATTATTATTCTGAAATTAACTAAATCATTCAGTTTTTGAGACGTTAATTGCATTAGGTCCTTTCGGCCCCTCTCCAACTTCGAATTCTACAGAATCCCCATCTTGTATTTCCCCTTCAACTTGAGTATAATGGACGAATAAGTCCTCCCCATCCTCTTGTTCGATGAAACCAAATCCCTTTTTTTTGTTAAACCACTTGACTGTACCTTGAGCCATATTGCTTACGCGATGCCCATACTACTTCAACTAGTGTAATAGAAGATAACAAAAATACCCATATTTTAATGATTGAGCATTTCTCAGATTCTGATTATTTACTTTGAGTTTTAATTTCCTTGAGCGCCTTTCTTACATGCCCTGTGACTCCCAATTGGCTAGTATGAACATATGTTATCATTCCTTGAGGATTAACAATTAATGTCACTCTTGCACTAAGAATACCCAAACTTTTTTTCAACATCAAACTTTTTGCAAGTTTTCCACTTTTATCACTCCAAAGGGGATACTGAAGATTATACTTCTCTTTGAATCTTTTATGTGAGGATACTGAATCAGCAGAAACTCCAAAGATCTGTACTCCAAGATTATTAAATTCTTCGTATTTATCTCTGAAAGAACAAGATTGTATCGTGCAACCTGGAGATTCATCCTTTGGATAAAAGAAGATTACATTCCATTTCCCAATAATATCTTGTTCAGTAACAATTTTTTCCTCATGATCATATAGATTAAACTGCGGAAATTTAGTGTCTAATAAATATTCATGAGCATCTTTCATTAAATTATCTCCACTTACCTAATGAATCTCTCAAAGCCTCTTCAAGAGTCTCATGAGTGAACTCATAACCCGATTCTTCTAATCTACTTGGTAAGACTTTTTGCCCCTCAATTAGGAGTGGTTGAGCGAGTTCGCCAAATAGAATTTTCATAGAAATACCAGGTATTGGTGCGATTGCAGGACGTCTCAGTACTTTGCCAAGAGTTTTGGAGAAAACTTTCTGTATACAAGGATTGGGGGCAGTCAAATTGTAGGCTCCTTCACAATCACGATTCATCATCAGATGATGAATTGCATATATTTCATCATCAAGAGAAATCCATGACATCCATTGCTTTCCTCCTGCAAGAGGACCTCCTCCTCCCATTTTCCAGGGGAGTAACATACGCCCAAGAGCCCCACCTGTAGCAGCTAGTACAATACCATTCCTTGTATTTATGACTCTGATACCTGCCTTTCTTGCTGAATCAGCATATGATTCCCATTGAATTACTGTTTCAGTCAAGAAGCCTTGACCTGGCTCACTTTCTTCCGTCAACTCTTCATCTCCTCGATTACCATAGTAGCCTATAGCACTCGCTACAATAAATGCTTCAGGTTTTTTCTTTAATTTACTCATTGTGTCAGAAAGTAGTGTTGTACTATCTTTTCGAGAATTGACAATCAAAGCTTTTCTTTTTTTACTCCATCTTTTGTCACCAATACCAGCTCCTCCTAGATGTATGATCACGTCAAAACCTTCTATATCCTCGGGATTTAAAATTCCTTTATCTGGCATCCAAGTGAGTTCTTTAGCACCTTCTTTAATCGGTCTTCGAACAAGTCTCCATACATCATGTCCTCCAGTATCTAAGAAAGCAACTAGTTGTGTGCCTATTAATCCAGATGAACCAGCGATTAAAATTCTTTTTCTAGATTCATTTGAGTATTTCTTGTGTTCACGCATATCTCTTTGTAATCTAAGCTCTCTTGCTTTGAACATAGAAGAGATTCTTTTTGTTACTAAAGCTCCTCCAAGAATTTTGTCGACGAGCATACCAAGTGAGCCAAATGGTACACTGTATGTCACATCATCAACAACAGTTGTAAACCCCTCTTTTTCAGTCAAATAGTGATCATGATCCCATTTCCAAAAAGGGCCCTTTACCATAGTGTCTGCGAAATAATTAGGCTTATCGTAACCAGTATGCTCTGCAACCCAAGTCATATTCACAAATGGTAAACCTGGTGCTGGAAATTTAAAAACTCTCTGAGATCCAACCTCGAGAGACTCATCTGCCCTCACTTCTTCAGCAACTTCCCATGGTGGCATCAATCTTCTGAAAGAACCTTCATGTTCGAACCAATCAAAAGTTGATTCTATATCTGCATCTACAACAGTTTCATGTTTATAATTAGTCAACATCTCACCCGAATTTCGCCAACGTTATATTTTCATCCTTTGCATATTTTTGAAGATAATTTTTTAATTTTAATTTTCTGTAAGCCGATTCTGAAGACATATATCTGACTTTTCCAAATATTGGTCTTTCAGGACCCCATGCTCTATCATGTCTTCCAAGTACCCAGAATATGCCTGTGTATGAATTCGGGTCTCTGCCATCGAGAGCCCATTTATCATTAATATAAATCATATTTTCTGCAGCAATTTCTGGACTTGGAGACCATTCAAGAATTTTCTTACCCCATAACATTCTCATGTAATTATGCATTTGTCCGGTTCTCAGCAATTCTCTTTGTGCTGCATTCCAGATTTCATCGTGAGTCTCTGCTCTTTCCAATTCGGTAAGTGAATATATGGTTCTATCATCATTGATATGTTCTTTCATTGATAATTTTGCCCAATTAGGTATAGTCTCAACAGTTGCATGGTCTTCTCTATTATATGCAAAATTAAATCCTAGTTCTCTCCAAGTAATAATCTGATCCAAGAATGATGATGAAGATTCTGAAACACCCCACCATCCTGTTCTAGTACCTTTACCAGTATCTTCATGATTCAATGAGTTTGGATTCCAGTTCTCTTTTCTTAAGACATTATGAATTATTTCGTATGAAGAAATATGGCCAAAATGAAGCCAAGGAGAAAGTCCACTCACTGCGGGTTTATCAGGATTATTTCTATCTGTGTTGTATTTATTTAATCTATAATTTAGAAATTTTTGTAAGCGAATTCTCGCTTCATTAACTCCACCCTTGGAAGTAACTGCAGGGACTGTGTGGTCTATTGGAAACTCTTCCATAGCTTGATTGCCAACATCTCCTCCTTCAGAAACTCTCCATAACCATTCTAACGGAGTTGATTCAAAGCCTATGTTCTTTTTCAAATCAGAAATAATTTCTTCACTTACCCTTATGTTTTGATTTTTGTGTTCAGTAGGATCTTTCGAAGGGATAGTTTGAAAAGCATCTAAAAGATTTTTTTGGACATATTTTCTGAATGAATATGCTGTAGTAAACTCTTTTTCGGCCCATTTCATAGGAAAAATACCATTTGAATCTACTGCATCAACACGAACTTGTAGATTTTTAGCAGCAGCATCCCTAATCTTACTAGGAGTATATGTCGGATAGTCATCTATCACGACACAAGTAGATTCTTCTGCTAGAGATGCTAGCATTTTACTCCCAGCTTTTTGCTTGATTTCAACCCAAGGTATGTAAGAAACTGATTTTTCACTAAAATCAATGACGTTATCCATGATTCCCTGTACCATAAAAGATAATATTCTATCGTTAGCAAATTTGTGAGTTATAGAAACTGCTTCTACTACTAGAATGGGTTTATTCAATAAATTTGACAACGAGACTGCATGTTGAAGTGATGCATTATATGCAAATCTTCTACAAGATGTCATCCAATAAAGTATAAACTTTCCACTTTCCCTGATTGGATGTTTATTCATCGTTCTAACACGAGAATCTGTGAGATTTGATGAAGAATACAACGGGTACATCATACCCTTGACCAACTTAATAGCATATAACCAAGTGTTTTCAAAAACCAACATAACCAAACATTACTTGATAAGTGATTACATCGAGGCGTGCCTATGACAATCCAAACAAGAAAGTCGGAAAATACCGAAATAAAGAACGTAAAATCAGACGCCTATTTACCAACTGAGAGTGGTAGCTTCAGAGTATCAGTTACACCGGATAGTGATGGAATGGAACATGCTTTGCTGTATGTCGATGGTTTCGAAGAATCTGAAAACCCTCTCATACGTATTCATTCTGAATGTCTAACCGGAGATGCTTTTGGATCAATGAAGTGTGACTGTGGACCACAGCTAAAAAAATCAATGAAATTAATCCAAGAAGAAGGTGCTGGAGCAATTGTTTACCTGAGACAGGAAGGAAGAGGGATTGGTTTAGAATCCAAGATTCAAGCTTATGCTTTACAAGACAAAGGTTATGATACACTCGATGCTAATCTTGCTTTGGGCCATCCAGCTGATGCAAGAGACTATTCAATTGCTGCAAAAATGTTGAAAGAAAAAGGAATAACCAATGTTCGTCTTATGACCAACAATCCTCTTAAAATTAAAGGCCTAGTTGAAAATGGAATTGAAGTTTCCGATAGAGTTTCGCACATCACTGGTCTTTCAGATGAAAATAAAGAGTATCTTAAAACAAAGAGTTCTCGAATGGGTCATCTAATTGATGTTGAGTAAGTGTAATATAATAAAGGAAGTGAAATAATGACAATGTCAGTAGGAGAGAAAGCACCAGATTTTACATTGATGGATAGTGAATCTAAAGAATTTAAGTTTTCAGATTTAGATGGAGAGTGGAAAGTAATTTTCTTTTATGCTAAAGATGGATCCCCTACTTGTAAAAGAGGTTGTCTAAGTTTTAAAGAGCAATATGATCTATTTCGTTCACTCACTCCTCCTGTTGAAATCATTGGAATTAGTCAGGATACATCGTCTGAGCACAAAGAATTTAAAGAAGAATTAGAATTACCATTCCCTTTACTTTCAGATCCAGATAGATCTGTTGCAGACTTGTTTGGAGTTCCATTATATCTTGGCCAATTTCCGGCTAAATCATCTTTTGTAATCGGCCCTGATAGAGAAATACATTACGTTTATGATTGGTTATTCCGACCTCGTAACCATGTTGCTAAGATACTAGCTGCCATGAGTGACGTTACAGAACGGAGAGATTTCTAATGAGTTGGGAAATAATCTTGAGCGATGCCGGCCTAAATGAGAGAGAAATTAAGGCAGTTTTGGTTCTTTCTTCCAAATCTAATCTTAAGGCAAGTGAGCTTGCCAAAGAATTAGAAACTACTCGATTAGATGCTTACAATTCTTTAGAAAAATTACAGTCTATTGGTTTAGTGAAAACAACTGCTGATAGGCCGATGAGATTTTCATGTCCTCCTATTACTGAGGCAGTAGAACATCTTATTGGGATTAGAAAATTGCAATTACAAAGAATAGAACAGGCATATGAAGAAGTTCGGGTTAATCCAAACACTCTAAAATTTATTGATAATATCGAAGAAGATACGAGTATTAATCCAAAGTTTGCAGTATTAAAGGAACGAACTCACATAATGAAAAGAATTGAAAAAATGGCAGATGACTCCACAAAGAATTTAATCTTGTTATTAGGCAAATTCGGTATCCTTCATCTTTGTAGAAGTCCAGCGATTTCAGCAGTTAATAATGCTGCAAATAGGGGGATTAATATTCGAGTAATAGGTCAACTAGATAGACGTACTTTACGATTCTATGGAGAATTACATGAGCAAATAGAAGTTCGACATACTGATAATTTAGAAGCTCAAGGTGCTTTGATGGATAATCTTGAGACTATACAGTATCTAAACATGGAAGAAAATCCTGTTGGAAGAGGAAAAGAAGATGCCGCTCTTGTAATTGAATCTCCAGATTTTTCAAACTCATGGGCTAATCTTGTTGAATCTATTTGGTCAGAAGGTGTTCCCCTTGATTCAGCATCAAAGAGATATACTGAAAATAGAATAGTAGATCCGTTGAAATTGACTTTTGAAAGCGGTTCATTTTTAGAAAGAATCAGAGAAATCCTTGAGGTTAATGATGACCTTCCAACAGAAGATACTCCTTTTGACCCTGAGTCAATTCTCAATGCAGGTATGGAAATAAATGAGGCAAGGAAAAAGCTAGAGACAGGGGGAGTCCAGAGTCTAGCTGCTTTTGGTATTGATATTGAAACCTTATTGAGACAAGTTGGCATAAGAATCGGTGAAGAATTATCGTTTTCTATGAAGGATATCAAAGGAGATGTAGAGTACTTGAATGAAATAATGGATTGGTGGGAATTTTCAGGTTTAGGTAAATTAACTTATGATATTGATCCGGTATTCCATATTGATGTTCACCTAGAACAAAAATCCTCAGAAGAAAGTTTACCTTTGTGGGCTCTAGACGACGGTATTATTGAGGGAGCAATAATGTCAAGATATGAATCAAGAGATGGAATTCTGGTAAAGAGAACTATGGAAGAAGACTCAAATAAATTCCATATTAGATATGAAATAATCATGAATTAATTTTTTTTATGATTCATAGATATAAACCATTGGGATATTCATTATACTCTAATCCTTTTCCGGTTAAAATATGGTACTAAAACCCGACGATTATGATTTTGGCGACGCTTCGAATTATTCTTTTGCAAACGACATTACTTGTAAAAATGATGAAACACGTAAAATGTATATCCTTGCACACGGACATATGTTAAATTATAATCATGAAGAAGCAATTGCGTGTTTTCAAAAGTGTACTGAATTAGACCCTGATTGTGCTATGGCATGGTGGGGAATTGCATACTGCCTGTCTTCAAATTACAACTGGTCTCCTGGTCTAGGATCAGGTCATGACCCTATTCAACAGGCTATGTCGCTCAGAGATAAATGCACAGAATTAGAACAAGATTTAATCAATGCCTTAGCAGAAAGACATTCAGAAGAGGCACGTGATGCTGCAGATCCTTCAGTCCTGAACATGGGGAATAGTTCCGAATTAAATATTGCTTTTGCAGAAGCAATGGCTCCACTATACGAAAAATACAGCGGAAACTTGGATGTTACTGCGGTTTACGTTGAAGCCCTAATGAATCTAAAAGCTTGGCAATTATGGGATAAGAATACAACAACTGGAGAAATCACTCCTGCAGACGATAATACATTGTTGCTTGTCAAGGTCATGGAAGATGCTTTTGAAACAGTAGAAGGTGCCAAAGAGCACATTGCTCTATGTCACTTGTATTGCCACGCTTTGGAATTATCACCATTCCCGGAGCGTGCTTTACCAGCGGCCGATGTTTTGCGAACAGCAATGCCTGGATTAGGCCACCTGGTCCACATGCCATCTCACATTGATGCGTGGGTAGGTCAGTGGAAAGAGGCTGTAGATTGTAATATTGCTGCAGTTGAAGCAGACGACAGGTATGTCGAAATTACCGGCAACGAATCACAGTTTTACAAATTCTATCGGATGCACAATCACCACTTCGTAGTTTGGTGTGCAATGTTTGAAGGCCAATACGAAGTTGCAATGAAGTATGCTCGTAAGGCAGTTGCAACACTTCCAGCAGGTGACAAAGATTCCGGAGTTCAATTCATGCTCGCCGGCATTATCCCAATGGGTGCAATCTTCCTAGAGTCCTATGTTACAATGCCATGGCACGTAATGATTAGGTTCGGAAAGTGGGATGAGATACTCAATGAACCATTACACACAGATAAGGCAGTCTTCCCTGCAGCAATTGCTACACAGCACTATGCAAGAGGAGTTGCTTATGCTTCCTTAGGAAAAGTCCCAGAAGCAGAGATTGAACAGGAACTGTTCAAGCAAGCATTGCAAAATCCTGCTCTTGCAGGAAGAGTTCTTCATAACAATTTGATGTATCAAGATCCTAGTGATGGACCATGTATTCTTTTAGTCAACGATGCAATTTTAGATGGTGAAATAGAATATAGGCGACAATATCTAGGAAAAGAAAGAGGAGAAGATGCAGATTTCGGTGTAGCATTTGATCACCTACGACGTGGAGTAGAACTTTCCTTGAATCTCGCATATAATGAGCCTTGGGGGCAGATGCAACCCGTACGTCACATCCTAGGCGCATTACTTTTGGAACAAGGAGAGGTCGAAGAAGCTGAAGAAGTCTACAGAGCAGATATCGATCTTTGGAAAGATAATATGTGGGGCTTATTAGGTCTCAAACTATGTTTAGAAGCTAGAGGTGACACTTCTGGCGAATTAGAAAAAGTAGCAGATCAATTCAAAGAAAGAAGTTCTAGGGCAGACATAATGCCAGCAAAGACATGTTTCTGCGCTCAAGATAGTAAAGAAGATAGTTGCTGTTAGAGAAGTATTTTTCAAAATATATTTGTTATGGATTGATACGACCCATTATATTGGTTAGTTCCTACTAGGATATG
The DNA here is from genome assembly GCA_964003245.1 of uncultured Candidatus Poseidoniales archaeon. Classification (GTDB taxonomy): domain Archaea; phylum Thermoplasmatota; class Poseidoniia; order Poseidoniales; family Thalassarchaeaceae; genus MGIIb-O2. The sequence continues at coordinate 2,617 of CAXFIU010000006.1, read as the reverse complement.
TGCGATTACTCACATTCCTGTTCTTCATGCGTGAAATCTTGAAGAAAAAACCGGCAGATTTGGATTGGATTCAAAAGCAAGGATTACTATCAGTTAAATTAGCACAAATATTTGCACTTAGATCTGATTTAATCGGTGTAGAAAAATGTAGACAATTACAACAATTATATCAGCATGCAGCAAGTATACCAACGGAAGATGTTTTCAGTAATCTTGAATCAAGAGCGCCTGAAGGTTTTTTTGATGCATTTGAAAGCATAGAAAAGCTGCCTCTGGCAGCAGCATCAGTTGGCCAAGTTCACAGAGCAAGGCTGAAGTCTGGCGAAGAAGTAGTTGTTAAAATTATTAAAAATGAAAATTCTAAGTCATTTAGAAGAGATGTTGAGAGAATGAGAAGATGGTTAAGAATTTTCTTATTCTTTAACAGAAAACTTCGAAGAGTCGGAAACCCAGTTGCCCTATTGAACCATGTTGCTGACTACACTACTAGAGAACTCGATTTACGAAATGAAATTAGAGGTGCTAGAGAATTAGAAGAAATAAAAGGTGAGATTTCCAAGAATTTTCCTATGGATTTATTAAGATTTCCAAAATATTGGTCCGAACTTTCAAATAAAGATGTATTAGTATCTGAATTTATTGAAGGAAAATCATTAGAAGACGGTATTGAAGAAAAATCCCTTACATGGGAAACACTATTACAATTATTCAGAATACATGGAGCCTATTTATTCGGTATTGGGACATTCCATGGCGACTTACATCCAGGAAATTGTATTATTGATAATGATAATAAATTTGTTTTTATTGATAATGGCGCAATATGTCATGCACCATCCAAAGTTAATTTATCACTTTTTCAATTCTTTGAGAATTTATCTTCAGGTAACTTTGATGCGGCTTTTGATTCACTACTTGGCTTATCCGACTCCCCTCTTAAATCAAAAAATTTAGATAATTATTACAAAGAAATGAATAAAATTTATGATGGATTTGAAAATCAATCAGTTGGCGAGAAAAGTCTGACCAGAATTATGATGCAAACAGTTCAGGCTGCTGTAGAGAAAGCAGGAGCTGATTTTGGCGAGGAGGCGTTTCCAATTATACGTGCTTTGATGTATTTAGATGGATTAGTTCTTCGAACACATCCAGATGTGAAGCTAATTGAGTCAATGGGCCCTTATCTTGAAGAATTCCGTCTAGGTTTAAATTTAGAGCAAAAAATTGGTGAATTAGGAGTGTGAAATATGTCTGAAATCGAAAGTAAAGTAATTTGGATAATTGGTGGATCAGGAGGTATCGGATCAAATCTTGCTAAACGTATGATGGATGCTGGTTGGAACGTAATTATCAGTGCTAGGAATCAAGAAACTCTAGATTTGGTTTCTCATGGTAATTCAATTGAGAGTTTAATTGTTGATGCAACTAATGCCGAACAAGTTCAAGAGAAAGCCAAAGAAATCAATGAGAGATACGGCTCAATAGATGCAGTAGTTAACTCAGTTGGATCAATCTTTCTTCGGCCTCTTCATGCTACAAGTCATGACCAATTCATGGAAACCATTAATCAAAATCTAGTTACATCGTTTAATGTAATACGGGCTACTGCAAAGATAATGATGAGAGGAAAAGGCGGCCGAATAGTACTTTTCTCATCCGCAGCAGCGTCATTGGGTATGCCTAATCATGCTGCGATTTCTGCTGCAAAAGCGGGAGTTGAGGGACTTGCTAGAGCAGCAGCTTCTGATTACGCAAAACGCGGCATTCAAGTTAATGTGATTTCTCCAGGTTTAGTAGACACCCCTCTTTCATCTCATTTGTTAACTAGTGATCAAAGTAGAAAGATTAGTGAGGACATGCATCCTGTTGGTAGCATTGGTAATCCTGATGATATTGCATCTGTGGCCGAGTGGTTAGTTACCAGTGCTCCAGACTGGATGACTGGCGACGTAATTCCTGTTGATGGTGGTTTAACTAATCTAAAGTAGAGTATTATGAAGTTAAGCACGAATCTAAGTTAATCTTTACGAAGTCTATACCTGTGTACTGAAAAAAATGTTAGTATTAGTGAAAAAATAGTTAGTATTAGCGTTAGAAACGAGAATGCATGACTTAGCAGAGGCCTAAAGTCCCAACATTGACCAGCATTTACTGATTGTGAGCATTCCGGAGTCCATTCCCATGTGTAGCTAATATAAGTTGTAATGGCAAATAGAAGTGAAAGTATTGCTGGCGCAAAAATGGAGGCCAGTTCTTTTTTTGTCGGTGTTTGTGCCATTAATTTCCCTAAGAGCCCTGCAGGGATATGCTTTGCTACGGCAGCACATTCTTCGCTACAGAAGTAGATGTATATGTCATGTAGCGTATTTCATAAAGTGGGTACCTTACGCTATTATCATGAAGCCCATAGCCGAAATAGAGGAAAAACTGGCAAGTAAGGCTGAACCAATCCTAGGTTTCAAGCCATCTTCTAAAATCAAAAGAGGGCCTATTGGAATACTAATCAGCATAATTTGCATAGTGATCGTGTATAGAGAATTAAGCCGTGCTGGCGTAATCTAGGGTAGCGTTTCTTTCAACCAAACTCTACCCATGGAGGAAGAATGTCGGGAGAATC
>CAXFIU010000005.1:0-47628 GCA_964003245.1 uncultured Candidatus Poseidoniales archaeon | reverse complement strand
TGCTTGGTTTCAACCATCCTTCAAGAATCCAATGGTTATATTACTCAATGTAGAAGTATTCTCCAGCGATTTTTTGTTCTCTGTCCTTTCTACTATTTGGTTTGTTAATACGTGGTCTATATGATTCATGGTCTCTTCGAAATGTCATATCAATATCTTTCAAGAATTTATTCATTCCTTTTCTGAGGGTTAACGGGCCTACTGCGTTTCCATTTTTCCCTCCTTCTCCATCAAAAACTAGTAATGAATCACTTACAATATCAATGAAATAGATATCATGATCTATTACCATTGCTGCTTTCTCATTACTTTCCATCGTTCTTCTTATGGCTTTTGCCGCTTCCATTCTTGCATTAGCATCAAGATGTGCACTTGGTTCGTCAAGAAGGTACAAATCAGCTTCTTTCCCTAGACAAATAGTAATACTAACTGCTTGCAATTCTCCACCGGATAGCTTTTTTGCTTGCAAATCAACTAATTGATCGACTTGTAATGGTCTGACAACTTGTGTATGAAACTCCCCGCTCCTCCATTTATTTCCCAATTCTAGATTTAGCCACTCTTCGACAGTTCCTTCGAATTCAGTATGGACATGTTGAGATTTGTAGGATATTTTTGCATCCATAGTACACCATCCTTGATCTGGTTCAATTTCTCCAGCAATCATCTTAACCATGGTTGTTTTACCTGTAGCATTAGGTCCTACTACACCAACAACCTCTGCACTTCTAACCATTCCTTCACCAGTTTTTAGGCTAAAGTCTCCTAGAGTTTTTTCCATGTCCCCCCATTTCAAGATAGGGGGTCCAATTTCCTCTCCTCTGATTCTTCCTCGTAAAAATTCAATCTTTTTATCTCTAATTCTTACATTCTCTTCTGGTAAATACCCCTCAAGATACATATTTATTGCACTTCTTGTAGATCTAGCCGGAGTAAAAATTCCATACGCAGCTCTTTCCCCATAAACAATGTGGACCTGGTCACAGAGTACATCTAAAATTGCTAAATCGTGTTCAACAACAATCACTCTCTTACCTCTTTCTGCCAGTTCTTGTAGAATTCCTACCATTCTCATTCTTTCGTAAATATCTAGGTATGATGAAGGCTCATCAAAAAAGTATACATCAGCTTCTTTAAGAATTGTCGCACAAATTGCAACTCTTTGTAATTCACCACCTGAAAGGCTGGCTAATCCTCTATCTAGTAAATGTGCAACTCCAACTATTTTGGAATATTTTTCTAATTCTCCCCTTTCATCAACACGAGATAACAATCCTCTAACTTCTCCATCCCATAATTTCGGTAATTTATCTATATTTTGTGGTTTGACAGCAATACTGATTCCTTCTTCAGCAACCAATCCTAGATAATCTCTAAGCTCTCCTCTAGGGAATGTGGAGATTATTTCTTCCCATTCTGGAGATGGATTTTTCCAATCACCTAAATTTGGTTTTATTGCTCCCGATAAAATATTGATGGCAGTTGATTTACCCACTCCGTTAGGTCCAAGTATGCCAACAACCTGTTTTATTTTAGGAGCGGGTAATCTGAATATCCTAAATGCATTTAGGCCATAACAATGAGTCATATCTGTATCAAGTTCTTTTGGTAGATTAATGACAATTACAGCGTTACCAGGACATAATCTTGCCCGATAAAAACAGGGTGGACATGCTGTTTCTAGTATCTTGCATTTATTATCCTCGACTTGTATACATTCGCCACCACACATGCCTGCATATTTCTCTAGATATCTGAAAGCTTCACTCTTCGGTTTACACCTATCTTGAAGTAGTACCGCGACTTTCACACCCTCTCCTCCATAATCATATTCAATATGTCTTCTATAGTATAACCTGATTCAGGTTGATTTTGATTATAATGCAAAGAAACGAAATCTAACATAAATATAAGCTGCTAGCCCAATTTTCTCGGTTTTTGATAATTGTGTTCTTTGAGAAAAAACGTCTCCATTATTTTTTTCTATTTTCTTCATAATAGAATGATAAAATGTAGTCATAGCCGCAGGAGAATATCTACTAGATTTATCTAGAAGAGGGAACAATTTCATCCCTCTTTCTCTATACTTATCCGCTCTTTTAATGTATTCTTTAACAAAAGGCTTCCATCCAGGATGTTTCAAAATATCTTTGCTATTTTTCAAGTCTTTTTCCGTAATCCCAAATCTATTAAGGTCCTCAATTGGGAGATATATTCTATCTCTTTCGATATCTTCTGCAACATCTCTCAGAATATTTGTTAGTTGCATATAAATTCCCCAAGATTCAGCATATTCCCTTGCTCTTTTATCATCATATCCGTATATTTCGATACATACGAGTCCGACTGTTGAAGCCACTTTGTAACAGTATGAATATAGATCTTCAAAAGTTTCATACCTGTTTCGATGAAAATCTTCTTCCATTCCACTAATCATATCATCTAATAATTGTCTGGAAATTCCATATTTATTCACTGTATCTTTCAATGCTATGAATATTGGATCAGTAGATGTCATTTGACCATATGCTGTTGATAATTTTTTCCTGTAATAGAATAATTGTGACATTTTATCATTATAAGAAGATCTATCTAGTACAGGCATTCCATCTATTAGTCTCTCAATTTTTGTCCTGTAGTCAATTGACTCCTGATTTTCTTCTGAACCTCCTGGGAAATAATCTATGTAATCTCCATCAGCAATATCGTCTGCTCTTCTACAAAATGCATAGTAGGCCATGATTGATCTTCTTTCTTCTTCTGGAAGATACTTAAAAGAATGGTAGAAATTTCCTGCTTCTCTACGAGTTAATTCTTCACAGTAGTCGTAAGCTGATTCTATAATGTCGTCGGGTAATCTATTTTCCGACCATAAAGCGGCATCAATATGCGAGAAAGGATTTACCAGTTCTCCTCTTGAGCCAATTACTCCCATAAAGAAAGCTCCTTCTCTTAGAGTTTCTAGGGCAGTAATGCTAATTGCATGAACGGCTTCTTTAGTTACATTTACTGCTTTGCGCACTTTCTCAATGGGGACTGAATTATTTTCCTCTGTAACTAGTGATATAGATCTGCCAAGGTCATACCTGACCTCTGGTTCGGAATCACTAATCTGTCTCCCAGGCATACTCTTTCATATCGAGCCCAATAGATTTACTCTTGAACTTCACGCTGAGTTGTACAAATCATGAATCATCATTTAATTCATTTTTTTCGGGCTAATTCCTGTTATTGATAGCCACATTGCTCTCTTCATTATTTTTCTAATTTCTGGCCTTAATACTTTAATTCTATTTTCAATATCAAGAACATTTCTTTCTCGTAGTAGTTGTAATGTTCTTTGCCCAATTAGGATAGGTAATAAGCATGAAAGTCGAAGCCTAAACTGACTCCTTGGTAGCATTTGGACATAATCTACAGCCTCATCAAGATAATCTTCAGCTCTATCAATATAAGAATCATACAATGACCTAAATTTCCCAATATTATTCTTGTCAAGTAAATCTTCGGCCGTCATTCCAATTTCGTTCATAGATTGAATTGGGATGTAGCACCTCCCCATTCGTAAGTCTTCGGGTAAATCTCTTAAAATATTGATTAATTGTAATGATTTTCCAAATTTGACAGCCTTGTCGAATAATATTTCTCTTCTTCTTTCTTCTAAACTAAATAGATGGTCTAATGACATGTGAGTCCAGAATTCGCCCACACTTCCAGCAACTAAATAAGTATATGAGTCCAATTCTTCTTCATTTCTTAATGAAATAATTCTTCTTCCCGAAGCGTCGTTAAATCTTTCCAGATCTAAAATTTGCCCACTTATTATAACATCAAGTAATTGAATAATTTTTTCCCGATCTGATTCAGTAAGATGTTTCGATTTCTCTAAATAATTAACAGGAATAAATGCTTCATTTAGTAACCTCGATTCAGCACTATCTTCTTGTATAATTGCTAATTCAGTAAAATCAGGTAAATCGGCACATTCTCCGTGAAGAAGTCTATGATTATATTCAGCAAGTAATTCCAATAGAACCTTATTTTCACCTACTTTTGAATCTGCTATTGTGTCTGCTAAGCGTGCCAGAAGATAAGCTAAACCTATCTGTCTTCGTACCTTCTTTGGCAATACTTTCAAAGTCAAATAGAATGATCTAGAAGTTCCTTTCAAGAGTTCATCAATAATTTTTTCCGGAGCGCCACCACTAGAATCGCCTCCTTCCATGATTCACGAGTATGTGTTCAGCATCTAAGACTCTCGCATCCAAGTTTATCTTAATCCGCTATCTTCCAAAGCCTTAACTAATACATTTCCAATTTCAGAAGGGTCTCTTGCAACATAAATTCCTGCTGCTTCAAATGCTTTAAATTTCTCTGCTGCAGTGCCTTTCCCTCCTGAAATTATTGCACCCGCATGCCCCATTCTCTTCCCAGGGGGTGCAGTTGACCCTGCTACGAAACCAACTATTGGTTTTGTCATATTCTTTGATGCCCATTCCGCGGCTTCTTCTTCAGCTGAACCTCCGATTTCTCCAATCATTACTACTGCTACAGTCTGATCGTCTTTTTCAAAAGCATCTAAGCAATCGATAAAACCTGTTCCATTGACTGGGTCTCCGCCGATTCCAACACAAGTTGATTGTCCTTCACCAACACTCATAGTTTGCGCAACCGCCTCATAGGTCAGAGTGCCTGATTTCGACACAATTCCTATTCTTCCCTTAGCATGGATAAATCCTGGCATTATTCCGGCTTTACTGCCACCTATGTCTCCTGGGGTGATTATTCCTGGGCAATTCGGCCCAATTAACCTAACTTCTGGATATTGATTTACTCTAGCAACTGCTTTAACCATATCCAAAATAGGAATGCCTTCAGTAATACAGACAATCAATCCTCCTCCCTTCTCATGAAATGCATCTGCGGCTTCAACAATGGCAGCAGCAGCAAATCTAGCAGGAACATAAATCAAACTAACATCTGCTTTGGTATCTTCTAAACCTTCAGCAACTGTATTGAAAACAGGAACTTTCTTACTCGGTAAATCAACAAATTGTCCACCTTTACCTGGAGTGACGCCACCTACTACATTAGTATTATATTCATCCATTTTTGTCCCATGGAAGGTACCCTGCTTCCCTGTAATTCCCTGAATCAAAACTTTACTTTCTTCGTGGATCCAAATTGACATTATTCAACACTCCTTGTAAGATTTACTATTTTTTCCGCACCTTCAGCGAGAGTACTTGCTGTGTGTACATCTAAGTCACAGGAATCTAGCACCTCTTTCCCTTCTACATGATTAGTTCCTGAAAATCTAACGACTAAAGGAACTTTCAGCCCAAGTTCATTTGAGGCTTCAATTACACTTCTAGCAACCATGTCGCATTGAATAATGCCTCCAAAAATATTCACTAAAATCCCCTCGACATTATCATCTTCAAGTATGATTCCGAAGGCTGTGGTAATTGATTCTCTAGTTGCTCCTCCGCCTATATCGAGGAAATTTGCTGGCTCTCCACCATATAATTTGATAACATCCATAGATGCCATAGCAAGTCCTGCACCATTTACTAAACAACCAATATTTCCATCAAGTTTGACGTAAGAAAGTCCATGATCATGAGCCCTAGTTTCTACTTCTTCTTCTTCTGATTGATCTCTCATTTCTTCCCTCCAAGGGTGTCTAAATGATGCATTATCATCAAAACTAACCTTTGCATCCAAAGCAATCATTTCTCCAGAATCGGATCTAACTAGGGGATTAATCTCTATCATTGAACAGTCCTTCTCAACAAACATTTTCGATAAAGAATCTAACATTGAAACTAAATCTTGTTTTGAATCTCCTTCCAGATTGAGGTTATCTGCCATCTCTAGCGCATCCTTTTCATTTAGTCCATCCACTGGATGCGTCCAAATCTTATGAATCGCCTCGGGAGTTTTTTCTGCAACTTCTTCAATATCCATTCCTCCTTCCGTAGATGCCATTATTAGGATTGATTTTTTCTCTCTATCAACTAGTAGAGCCAAATAATATTCGTGCGCAATTGAGCAACCTGCTTCAACATACAAATTATTTACTATTTTCCCACTTACTCCTGTTTGTTTAGTAACAAGTTTTCTTCCAATAATATTTTCCGCATATTTCCCTACATCTTCTCTAGAAAAAGCAATTTTAACTCCTCCTTCCATTATCAGATCATTGGTTTCTATGTCATAAAGAGTCCCTTTACCTCTACCTCCTGCATGAATTTGTGATTTTACAGCCACAACTTTTGAACCCAATAAATCATATGCATTAAGAGCATCATTTACTGTTTTACAGTGTATCCCGTTTTGTACTTTAACTCCCGCTTCTTTGAACAGAATCTTTCCTTGATACTCGTGAATATTCATATCTCTCAAGCATCCGAGTGGAAGTCGCTCTTTGAACGATGCGCCTACCGATGTTCAAATCTTAAGCACGAAGTGCTGAAATCTATTGCCATATCCGGTGAAGTGTGGATGTAGTTGTTCTTGCTGGTGGTTTTGGCACAAGACTTAGGCCTTGGACTGAAGGTAGAGCTAAACCTTTACTACCTATTTTAGACAAAACTCTTCTAGAGAGAGTAGTAGAATGTGTCCCCGTTGAAATGGTTGATAGAGTAATAATTGCTGCAGGTTATAGCGTGGATGAAATGCAGAATTTCTTCGATTCATCCAAACTACCTTTTGAAGTAGTAATTTCAGTCGAAGATGAACCTTTGGGGACCGGTGGTGCAATTTCTAAAACTCTTCCTCACCTTACAAGTGAGGAGCCAGTATTGATTTTGAACGGAGATCTCGTTTCCAGTGTCAATGTTAATGATTTATTGGAACACCATAGGAGAAAGAATGCTTTAGTGACTTTATCGCTTTGGCATGTGGAAGATCCTAGTAGGTTTGGAGTATGTGGTTTAGAAGACTCAGGTATGATTACTAAATTTCAAGAAAAACCAGAGCCAGGAACTGAGTTTTCTAATTTAATAAATGCTGGATGTTATTTGGTAGAGAGAGATGTATTGGAATCACTTTCTTCAGAGAGACATAGTATGGAAAGGGAAGTATTTCCTGAGATTGCCAAAACTGGAAAAATGGCAGGATTGGAATTCAAAGGATACTTTGTAGATGCCGGGACTCCAACTTCGTTCATTGAAGCAACAAAAGTTTGCATCTCTAATCGTAATTTCGAACAAGGTGATACAGATGAGTACAACAATTGGTATCTCGACCAATCATTTATTGATGACTCATACAAGATAACTGGTTCATCTGTTTCATCTAATGTATCAATTGGTAATGGTTGTGAAATTACAGATTGTGTGATTTTATCTGGAGCCATCATTGGAGATGGTTGTAAATTAACTAGATGCTTGATAGGTGAATCCTCTAGGATAAATAATAACTCGGATATTTCCGATAAGGTCGTAGGTCATGGAGAAATTATCTAATTCATCCGTCATCATCATATCGGTATTATGTCTCGCAGTTCTATGAAGGACACGCTAATTGTTGTTAATTTCAAAACTTATCAAGAGGCGCACGGCGTTGCTGCTGAAGAATTAGCAATGATTATGCAAGATATAGAGACAGATGCTAGAATGATTGCAGTGGTATCCGCTTTTGACCTATCTTCTGTTGTTTCCGCCGCACCTAATTTAGAAGTTTGGACTCAGCACTTAGATCCTATTAACTTTGGATCCAACACAGGTTGGTTACATCCTGAAACAGCTATATGTAGAGGGGCTAAAGGAACTTTGATTAATCATGCAGAGCATAAAGTTTCTATTGAGCACATTGCAATGCTCCTAGATAGTGTCCCAGAGGACTTCACTGTGTGTGCGTGCGCTGCAGACATTGATGAAGCAAGAGCATTATCAGCATTAGAGCCTAATTATGTAGCGGTAGAACCTCCTGAATTAATTGGAGGAGAAATTTCAGTAACTACTGCGGATCCAGATATTGTTAGTGGAACTGCCGCTGCTATACGTGAAGTCAGTAAAGATGTAGGAATTCTATGTGGCGCAGGTGTGAAAAATGGTGACGATGTCATCACAGCAATTAATTTAGGAACTTCGGGAGTTCTTTTAGCTAGCGGAGTAACTAAAGTTGATAATCCACGAATGTCTCTGAATGATTTAATTTCTAAAATCTAGAAGAATTCTTTTTCATTCCTAAAAGGAATAATTCGGGAAAGCCAAAAAATCAGTAAAATCACTGTTTTGCTCTCTTTCTAGATGCTTTTCGGCGACGAAGCTTCTTCTTACGCCATTTCCAGCGTTGGTTTCCTTGCTTCTTCCAGGCACGTGAACCTCGCTTCATGCAGCCCGCCGACCTACTGCCCCTATATGAGCGATTTGTATTGTAATAGATAATTCTAGAGTGTCAAAAAAAAATCTTTAGTGGTGGGCGATACAGGATTCGAACCCATGTCATCGGCTTAGAAGGCCGATATGATATCCAGACTACACCAATCGCCCTTGGGCTGACGGGACAGTATCTCTTTGATGAACCCTACACATCAAACATTTTCCTGAAGAAGTACATCTACAGCGTCTTCTAATACCTCTTGCATTTGGTTTACATCTTCTCCAGCACTGTAATTTAGCTCTCCATCGTCTAATATGTCTGTCCGAATGTCTTTGACAGTTCTACCAGTTTTTTTCGCAATTTCTTTCTTTTGTCGTAGATTCTTTCTTCTCAAAGAAAATATATTTATCATTGCGGACAAACTCCTAAGAATACTTTCCAATACTGCAATAAGAAATAGGCTACTGATGAAGGATGTGGCGATTTCATTCAAACCATTGAATAATTCTTCAATCTCAGAAATTTGAACTTGCGCATCCCCTACTAAGAATACACCTAGTACTCCAAAAGGTAACATTTTCGCCACATCTCTAGATAAATCCTCAGTCCAATAAGAAAGAATTCTTACAGCACCAACTACTGAGGTTGCTATCAATGCGTTTCTTGAATGATCAGCATCTGGCGATAATAGTGTCAGGATTATTGCCAGAACTAGAGTCCAGAATGTAATCAATACTGGAACGACAACAATATATTGCAAAACAAAAATCATAGTTCTTGCATACTTCTTGACTCTTCCCGAAAGATTATCTGAATAATGATCTAGATTTAGTGTAATAAGATCTCTCTTGGCCAATGCTCTGTAGAAAATAAAAACAAAAACCGAGTAAACAGAAATTGCAACTATTGCTCCTAAAGTGGGATACGATTCTTCAACCACTAATCTGAACAAGTCTTCAATCTCTGACATGTTGGTAGGTATTTCCATGTACGACCGTATACGTATTCCATATTATGATTATGCGTTTCATGACTTGAACGGTTTAGCACATTTCGGGCACCTAGCAGGCATGGTAACTCTCTTTCTTTCCCAAGTATAGCCACAATCGCCACATATCCATTGTCTCTCTGGCAATTTCTCAAGCACTCTTTCTCTCATTTCTTGCAATACCAGAGAATCGGATAACTTTGGCGGCGGGGCAATCTCTGCGACTAAGTTAGCATGTATTTCCCCATGATCTAATAAACCGGATGCGTGCAAAAGTTCGTGAGCTAGAGTATGCCTGTAAAGAGCCCTGTCTCTATTCAAAATAGGGTTAAGTCCTATAGTGACAGGTCCACATGACAATCTCATTTTTCTTCTTCTGAATAGCTCATTCGCATTATACTCAAAACGAGTCATACCCAATCTCGAATCATCCTCATCAATCCAAATCATAGTGATATTTTTTTCCAGATATTTTAGAAAAGGGGCATCTTTTTTGTTTATTTTCCCTTTCAATAAATCAATCAACTCTTTCGGAAAGTCAGGATTAGTAGGTAATTGTCCGCCTTCTATCCTATCTCCCCCCGCGCCGTCCATACCCTTGCCTATTCCATTCTCCTTAAATGGCCGTCGTAAGTCCGGTGTTTATTGGGCGTGTGGCGCAGCTTGGAAGCGCGCTTCTTTGGCTAAGAAGAGGCCCCGAGTTCAAATCTCGGCTCGTCCACCATCAAATCTTATTTCTTGTTTTTTTCATATATGTCAATATATTTTCGAAATATTCATTTGTTCGATTTTTTATAATCCGGAAATAAAATAAAAAGACATAATCGTAAAAAATATAGTAATTAGTATACAAATGTATAATATTTATAAATTATATTGCCATATAAGGTACTCCGATGCCTAATATTTCTTCAATCGAACAAATAATAAGCCTAGTACTCAGGCGAGTGATTATGGCAACAATAGATAGAGCGAAATTAGAATATATATGGTTAGATGGGTATGAACCTACTCAGAATATGAGAAGTAAAACATTAGTCAGGAAAAATTTTACAGGAAATGTTGAAGACTGCCCTATGTGGTCATTCGATGGTTCATCTACACGACAAGCTGAAGGAGGTAGTTCCGATTGTTTATTGAAACCCGTAGCAATTTTTCCCGATCCTCAGAGAATTGATGGTTTCCTTGTCATGTGTGAAGTTTTGAATGCTGACGGTTCCCCTCATCCAAGCAATGGCAGAGCAACAATAGAAGAAGACGATGAAGATTTTTGGTTTGGCTATGAACAAGAATATTTTATCATGGATGTCGAAACACAGCTCCCTCTAGGATTTCCTGTAGGCGGTTACCCTGGTCCGCAAGGACTTTACTACTGTTCTGTCGGCGGCAAAAACACTCATGGAAGAGGTCTTGTTGAAGAACATGCAGATTTATGTCTAGAAGCCGGTATTAATTTTGAAGGAATCAATCAAGAGGTTGCATGTGGGCAATGGGAATTTCAGATCTTTGCTAAGGGTGCCAAACAAGCAGGCGACGAATTGTGGGTGGCACGATATCTATTAGACAGGTTAACTGAGAAATATGGGTACTACATTGAATATCACCCTAAACCGATCAAAGGAGATTGGAATGGTTCAGGAATGCACGTCAATTTTAGTGACGGTAGAATGAGAGATGAAGGTGGCGAGGAACTTTTCACAAATATTTGTGAAGCTTTTGGCAGGAATATCGATGCCCACATGTCTGTTTATGGTGCTCACAATGAACAACGTCTTACTGGGTTACATGAGACTCAGTCAATTGATCAGTTTTCCTATGGTCCTTCTGACCGCGGAGCATCGATAAGAATTCCTATTGGTACAATTGAAGATGGATGGAAAGGTCGACTTGAAGATAGAAGACCTGCATCAAACGGTGATCCTTACAAGATTGGTGCAGTGGTGATTAGTACTACTAAATCTTCATACTGATTTTAATCATTCTGACAACCTCATCAGCACAACCCCAAGAAAGGGTTACTCCGGCGCCTCCATGGCCATAATTGTGAATCACTTTTCTTCCATCTAATTCTTCTTCTTCCAATCTTACTTCGTAGCGAGAAGGCCTTAGACCAACGGCTGTTCCAACAATATTTCTTCTATCTAATTCTGGCCATAACTCTTCACATTTCGAAAGAATATATTCATTATCTTCTAATCTAATATTTTCTTCCCAGTCATCTTTCTGAGCAGTTCCTCCTAGTACTGTAACATCTCTTCGAGGAATTGTATAAGTCAGTGTTTCAGGTTTTTGATCGAATCTTCCAAATCCTGGATCTTGTTTGATATAGATTACTTGTCCTCTAACAGGCCTTAGCTCATTATCATCACACAAATCCCTTCCTCCTAGGCCGCAACAATTCACTATTATTTCTCCTGGTACTTCTTGCAATGTAGAGAATTCTTTCAATTCATAATAACCGCCCAATTTTTCAAATTTAGAAAGTAACCAAGGCATGTAATGATTCATTTCAATAACTGGGGCCTCAATCTCCCAACCAAAATTATATCCACTAATTATTTCATTTTCTTTAAGAACTCTGAAATGAGGTATTTCTGAACTCCATCCTGGCAATTCACATTTTTGTTTCAAATATTCTCTTCCTAAACGCATTGTGATACATTCAACATTTTCTTCATCTTTCAGCCTAATTAATTCATAGAATGTTTCTGAGGACCATTTATTTGTTTTCTCAACTGGCTCTGCAAGAAATGGATACCACCATGCTGCAGCAACATCAGAAACAGTATTCGGGCTCATATTTTTTGCAAAGAGTCTGACTTTCCATCCATCTTCTAGAAGTCTAATTGCGGTTGTTAGTCCTGAAACTCCCGCTCCTAGTACGGTAATTTCCATGAGTTGGAATAGAGGTACAGTAAATCATCTAGTCGGTATGATAACAATCTTAATGATTGAACCTTTAGAATGTACAGGTTATAGTATGCCCAAAGTCAGAAGGCCGAAAAAAGGTTGGTTTAAACCTTCAAAAAAGAAGCCTCGTCGAGGGCCCTTAGTATCTCCAAGTGAGAGAGGTCTTCCTCCATGTCCTGCTTGTGGGGAATGGAGTATGCAGAAAGATAATACTCGGAAAGAGATTTATTGTGGAGCATGTGGCGCTATTGCTTGATTTTATCGTAAATCCAATATGTCACAATCTCTCCGCCATCATTGTCGCAGTGATGAGGAACCGCACCGGATACCTTGGGTATCGCGAGTGATGGGCGATCTGAGCGGCTTCCAAGGTGAATATATTGGATAGAATAGTAACTGACAATCAGGGTCGGAAATTACGTTTACTAGAACCAACTTCTTTGAATTCAGCTCCTGATGATTTTCAATTATCTAGGACTAGCAGACCTTTTAAGAGATATTTTTCTTTAGTTGCTAATTCATTGATCATGGTTTTTCTCGTCCAAGCATTTTCAGCTCAGCTTATTGGTATTCTTGACGGCGAACCATTATATGTTATTGGATGTAGTTTCGTAACTTTCCCATGTATTGGTTTTCTGATTTTCCTACATCGTCCCAAACTAATCGAAGTTAGATTATTAACATCTGATGAGAGTGGCATGTATGCTCATCCAATTCCTGAGGGCGGTTCAATTCAGACCCCTAATCCTACGAAAATGAGTCGATTTCTTGTTAGAGATGATTCTATAATTGATACACCCCCTTCATTTTGGATATGGGTTATTTTTGCCATTTGTCTTTGTATTTCTTTTGTGATAGCAATAATTGAGATAATAGGTGGAGATTTAGGGTTGATTCTTTCCTTGGTCATGGCTTTACCAATGACTTTAATTTTATTTTCCATTCCAGTTTATGCTTGGTGGGCATCATCAACATCTTGGATAGGCCTACCTACTCGTTTGAGAGATGCAGAATCATGGTTAATAGCGGGAATGGCAGCGGGAATTCCTGCAATTCTCATTAATAGTTGGTTAACTCCGGCTTTAGTACCTTCATCTTGGTCAAGTGATACGGAGATGTTTATCGTTTCCACATTTAGTGCTCCAATTGGAGAAGAAATTTTCAAGTTTTTAGCAGTATTGTGCTTTATTTCTTCAATCAAAGGCCCTAAAACGGGTTTCCAAGTTGGTTTCACAGTTGGTTTAGGATTTGCTATTGCTGAAAATTTTGGATATCTCTTAATGTCATATGGAGAAGGAGGATTTACAGGATTATTTCTGACATCATTAATTAGAGGAATTGGTTCAATTCCTGGTCATGCAGTATGGACCTCATTTAGTGGTGCGGCTTTGGGTTGGTGGATAAGCAATCCTGCGAATAAAGCAAAAGTAATTTTTATTATCAAAAATCTTTCATCTAAATCAATGGATATTATTGAGAGTATAGGAATTGATGTTGATATGGATGGCGATGTATCTGGATTTGATGGTATAGAGTATACTATGTTAACTGCTCTTGAAGAGGCAAAAAAACCTTCTGATGTAACTAATTGGACAGTTTCTGAGGATAATTCTGAAAAAATCTCTACCTCCCTAATTGCTAATAATCCAATGTGGTGGATACTGCCCGAACAAATTTATAGCAATAAATCGATTATGATATCCGGAAACGACACTGAAGAATCTAATTCTGTACAAAAATTGAAAATTATTCCTCCTAAATCAATCATTTTAGGTCTCCTAATTGCGATTGCTGGGCATTCATTATGGAATGGTTCATCATTCATTCTTTGGGAAATTGGTATAATAATTGGTCTCAGTGAGGATGTGATTATTCTACTCACACTACTTTTGATTATTTTCCTAGTAATTGTCGTTCTTTTTGTATCTTCCTTGCTTATGAGAGGAGTCAGCACAATCTCAGATATTAGTAACTAACAATTAACTCACATTTCCTTCCGAATCTTTGATGACCCCCCCCTCGTCGCAGAAAGACTGGAATCACCATGGATATAGGAGACGACCAAATTATTTCTATTGGCCTTGTCTTATCTCTATTACTGATTTCAAAGGTCAGAGACCTATTAGATAATAGTGGCTTATTTGCAGCCACATTAACAGGTTTCACAGTATCGTTAATGGGTCATTGGACTTGGTTGATTTCTCTATTCACATTCCTAATAATAGGATCTTTAGCTACAAAATGGAAGTTAGAAGAAAAGAAACTACTTTCATTGGAAGAGGCAAATGAAGGACTTAGGAGTTGGAAAAATGTCTTGGCTAATGGGGGGGCAGTCTCCATAGTGGCGATATACAACTTCATTTTCCCCGGTCAAGAATGGATTTATTTTGCAGCTATAGCAAGTATATCTGTGGCCTTATCTGACACTTTAGCATCCGAAATCGGATCACTAGATATTAGGACTAGAAGTATCACAACTTTGCAGTCTGTTCCCGCCGGAACCAATGGAGGTATGTCCCCAACAGGTACCGTAGCAGCATTATTCGGTGCAATTATTATTTCAATTGTTGGAGTAATTTTTTCTCCTGATGATTCTAAAATTTCTGAAATACAACTTCTTTCTCTGTTGTCACTAATAGGTTGGCTTGGGTGTCAAGTCGATTCACTTCTAGGGGCGGTGTTAGAGAATAGAGGTTATCTCGGAAAACATAGTGTAAATTTTCTTGCAACATTTTCCGGTTCATTGATGGCAATTATTTTTTATTATCAATTCCTATGAACTAATTAGCGCTGACTTTGAGTAATAATAGGTGCTGGCATGAGCATGAGTGGCAGAAAGTCAAGTAAGACATTTCTGTCATTATCGATTTTTTCATTGTTTTTTTTATCTCTAATTAGTATCTCTTCGGCGCAAATCATAGCCCCAGAAGGCCCAGGTATTGAATGGGAAAAACCAGAGAGCCATCGGCTTTTTTTGAAAGGTGAGTCTACATCTCCTTATCTGGATAATAATTGGAGTTCTTTGACTGGCCAACCTATTGGTTCAATCGACTTTCAGAAAACTGTTGGTTCAACAAACTTGATTGACATTCAATCTGCCCCAATCATGGAAGATTTAGATTTTAATGGCAATATTACAGTTCATATTTTCGCATCTTTAGATGTTGCAAATGATGGATGTAAGTTTACAAATGTCCTTCCCGGTTCTCCTTTGGGTTCAGAAACAATATTTTCTGTTTCACTCACGTTGGGAAATAATCAAATTCTTTTAGATGCTCAAACTAATTCTATAGTTATGGAGGAATCTTTTACTTTGGCTCATGAATTTTTAGTTGATGCTAACAACATCAATGTAAGCCTTAAGCAAGGCGATCTAATTGGATTAAGAATTGACGTAATTCATGATTGTGCCCAGACAGGAGTTTTATGGTGGGATACTTATGATGCGACTACAGGGATAGAATTTAAAGGAGAATTAATTTATCCTGAATTAGATCAGACAGTTGACCCCAATGGGATAATCAGAGTAGAATTTACGCCAAATTCACCTTGGGGAAATGATCTTTATCTATCTCAAGTTTTAGAGGTTATTGGGCCTGTTGAATGGCAAGACATGATTCATGGTAATGCAGATGAAAATACCAGATTGGATCATTTTGAATCTCCACATGGAATTAGAGTAGATGAATTTAATCGTACGGTTCTAACTTGGTCATCCCAAAATCGTCTTTCTCCTGGCAAGTATATGGTTGATAGTTGTTACAAATTATCAGATCAGGATCCAGGTGAAACCTGTGACCTTATCGGAGTTCTTAGGTTTGAAGTCTTAGAACCAGAACCTTCTCTACTAAATGGAACCTGGGCAGCTATTTTGATTCCTCTAAGTATTATTTTTTGGATTGGTATCTCTATGAAAGAGGCGCTACTACCTTTACCGGCATATGGAGTTATTTTGTTACTAGCATTAACAACCCTGGGTCCAGCAATGAATCTACCAGATATTGATTTCGAAGAACCGAGATTTGAGGGGGCATCTCCCTCATTCTCATTATATGAGCATGGAGAGAATCAACAGTTAGTAGAGTTTAGTGATTTATTATCAGATTATGACGCAATAGTAATTGGACTATTTACTCCAAGTTCTCCAAATGCTGAGATTCAAAGAGTTGATTTCGAAATAGCTCAGAAGGTAATTGATGATGATGTTGCGTTTCTCCAAATTGCAACAGGAGAAGGCGTCAATAGTTTAGATTTAGATAAATTAGTAAATCAGATTAATGGGAGTTGGCCTGTTCTTATTGACAATCCAGATTCATCTGTTGGAAAATCATTCCCTAGCAGAGCATCAGACTCAGTTTTTGTGATTGACTCAGCAGGATTCATATCCTCTTGGAAGCCTGGAACTATGTCTTCACAATCAATAGAAGATTCAGTAGAGTCATCCTATCTTGGTTCAGGGAATCTACCTTTAGATTTACTAGGTCTGATTATTGGAACTACTTTCCTCCCTCTTGTGGTCTTAGCGATGCCTAGAGGCGGGAAATATGAAGTTCCTGATTCTCCCCTTATACCCGGAGCAGGATTAGCGCTTACATTATATTCTTCGAGTTTAGGTTTTGCTTTGTGGGCATTACCTGTATCTATATTGTCAATATTAGGATTAGGTTCGTTTTGGATTTATATTGAACTTATAATAAGTTTGATTCTTATTTATCATGGTCTTTCTATGTTATTTAGAGGTGGTATTAAAGAAATAGAAATCATTGGAGGAATATTTTATTCTAGATTGCCTGAACCGTATCAATTATGGTGGAAAGAAAATAAATTCTTGGATGATATGTATTTAGGTCTCTGGGTTGCATGGCTATTATGGCTTAGAGCACCAAATACAATACCGCAAGCCATCGGCGCAGTTGCAAGGTCTGGATTAATTGGAATATTTATCTGTATGATATTTTTCTTAGGTTACATGTTTATGGCTGGTTTAGTAGTAGTAATCTTCAGAACTAGTTTAGCTATAGTTGGAGATTTCACACGAATTTTGGGTTCACTAAGTGTCGGACTAAGGCCACGTGCATGGGGGTTAACTTGTGCCATCCTTGGAGTATGGGTTTTATTCAGCATAGTTGCTGGGCCTTTGATGATAATGTAAAATAAATTTTTATTTTTGAAGATATCACACCGAGAGCATCATAAGAGTGTAGTCTTTCGTAGTGTTACCCTTGGGGGTATAGTATAACTTGGTAGTACAGCGGGCTCCAGTTGCACGGGAATGACGACGAATAAGTGATCTGATGGTATTGATGACCAACTGGAGCACTGACCCGTCGCAACCCGAGAGCGTGCAATTGCCAAGTGCACGCTAGGCGGAAGATACCCGCTGATCTGGGTTCAAATCCCAGTGCCCCCACCATCTCAATATCCAACTCTTAGTTTCAATTAAGGATACTATAAGGGGTAGGTTTGAAGGACAAATTAGACTTGCCGTAAGTCATGGACAGGGGAGTCGTCGCAATTTTACTCGTATTGCTACTAGTGACACCTTTAACTGGAAGTATCGCTGAAGGTGATAATTACAGTAATTATTCTGATGGTTTCCAAATAATTAATTCTGGTCAAACGACTGATATTCCTATACAAGAAATAATTCCTTGGGATAACTCGATTCCTTGGTGGGAGACTACCACGTTAGACTCAGATAGAGATGGGATACACGATTCTCTTGATGATGAAACCGGAATAGTAAATCTTGGTTTATCATATTCCAGAGATGTGACGAAATCTGATATTGAATCTCTCTCATTATTGGGGATAAATGTCAATTTAGAGTTGCCATCTGTTGATGCATTATTAATCGGAGGAGTCTCTGTAGAGAAAATAGAAGAAATTTCTAATCTTGATGGAATTATTATGGTTGAAAGGTATGGTTCAGTTATTTTTTATGGAGATATACAGACTCCTTCTGTCAAAGCCAAGAATTCTTCTGAATACTCTCTAGGTGCATGGGATTTAGGAGTTAGTGGAAATGGCATGAATATCGCATTAGTTGATACTGGTGTAGATAATGAGCACCCAGGTCTTAGTGATAAATTTATTGCAGGCTATGATGCAGTTTGTTATGTACACACAGACCCAACCTGTCTCCTTTCTAATCCACTTAGGGAAGATGATGGATCTTTCGATCCAGATGATGCGAATCAGCATGGCACTGCATGTATGGGGATGGCTAGTGCAACTGGTATCGAGGCTGATGGTAGCCAATCGGAATTTTATGGAGCAGCCCCCAATGCAACTTTGGTTGATATAAGAATTGGAACCGATGTGGGGGCAGGTCCCTTTGAAAATTATCTTCTAGAACAGGAGTTTTATGAATCTGCAATGAATGGTCTACAATGGGTAATCGATCATCACGATGATGCTTGGCCCGGCGTTTCGGAAGAATATCATGGGATTGATATAATCTCGTTGTCATGGGGCATAACAAGCCATGAGAATGGTGGTTCAGATGGTTCTGATATGCATAGTCGTATTTTAGATGAAGCTATGATTGAAGGAATTATAGTTTCTGTTGCTGCTGGAAATGATGGGCCAAATAATGATGGTCTCTCAGGGATGGGTTCTTCGGATTTATCAGTCACTGTCGGAGCTACTGATGACCAGAATACAGTAACACGTGAAGATGATACAATCGCAGGCTATTCTTCTCGTGGTCCTAGAAAAGATAACGGTGATGGCAATCCTCTCAATGAACTCAAACCAGAAATTAGTGCACCCGGTTCCAATATCATTCAAGCCGAAGGCTGTGTTACCAGTGGGGGCTGTTCAAATTTATTTAATGATGCATCCGATAATTCCTACACTGGTAGAGGTTCAGGAACTTCCTATGCTACACCCTCAGTTTCAGGAGTAATGGCACTTGTATGGGAGGCAAATGAGAATTTGACGACAATGCAACTTAAAGAAATCCTCAAACAAACTGCAGAGAGACGAGGCGAAGCCAGTCTTCCAGAAATTGACCCGTATTGGAATAGAGATTTTGGTTTTGGTATGGTTGATGCATATGCTGCAACATTAATGGCGATCCATATCAAGGAATCTGGAACTACTGAATTAATAGATCCAGGAATTCAAAATCATTTAATCTCATTTAACGATACTGATAGCGTCAAATTAGTTGGTCATTCTTGGAGTACATCTGGTTCAGTCGAATCAGTAAATTTTAGAATAGATGGTGGTGAATGGATTATGGCTAATTTCAATTCATCAATAATTGAAGTCGGTCCGATAACTCCTTTTGAATGGTATATTGAAATTGATCCGAATAAATTTTCAAAAGGTACTCGCGAATTAGAAGTTGTTGCATTTTCATCTTCCCAACAATCTCTTCCGGTAATCGTTCAATTTGAGAGTGAAGGTGAAACTTCTTCTTCCTATGATATCTCGAGCATGACATATATCTTGGTTGCAATTATTGTTATTATCTGGTTATCTATATATTTCTCAATTAGATTGGGTTATATCGCTAAATTTTCGGATGTATTGTTCTTTTTAGGTTCTGAAAATGATGATGCTATGGATGCAGAAATTATAGAATAATGGAAGTCTACCGTACATTCCTTTCATATCTCGGTGCATATGTCCGTAGGCCGTGGTGCGCTTCTCAGATAGAGCAAATAGTATTCGTCCGACGGGTGTTAGACGGATGTTTGATCTTGCAGGAGATGATGCTATCCAGTTTGGTTTAGGGGAACCCGACTTCCAACCTCCAACATTAGCAATCAAGGCATTTTCCAAGGCAATGGAAGAAGGTAGAAACAAGTATACTACTACTGCTGGACTTCCTGAATTAAGGAAAAAAGTAGCCGAAACATGGCATCATAGAGATTCAACATTAGACGAGAGAAATGTATGTATTACCATGAGTGGAACAAACGCGTTGTTGGATATATTTCTTGCATTAGTTAACCCCGGAGATAATGTATTGATACCTGAGCCATACTTTCCGTTATATCCTACCGATGTAGTTCTTTGCGGAGGCGAGGCAAATATGTATCCTTGTCATTTTGAAAATGGCTTTGTCCCTACAATTGAAGATTTAGAATCTCGAGTTAATGAAAATACTATTGCTATTCTTTACAATTTCCCTAGTAATCCTACCGGAGGTAATGTCACTGAAGAACAAAGGGATAATCTTGTACAATTTGCTAAAGAAAATGATTTATGGCTTATTACAGATGAAGTTTATGATAAAATAGTCTATGACTCTGAACATGTTTCATTTCTAGGTGCTGGCTATGATAAAGTGATTATGATTAACTCTTTTTCTAAGACTTTTGCGATGACTGGATGGAGGATTGGTTATCTGTTATCTCCAGATTTGGAAGCTATGGGGCAGTTGATTAAAATGCAATATTATGTTACTGCTTGTAGTAATGATGCCATGCAATATGCTGTATTAGAGGCTCTAGAAAAAGCTAGCAATTATCCCGCAGAGATGTGTGCAGAGTTCAAAAAGAGAAGAGATCTGATTTGCGATAGACTAAATTCAATGCCGAATGTTTCTTGTAATGTTCCAACAGGTGCATTTTATGTATTCCCTAAGTTTGATATCCCTGGTTATACAAGTGAAGAATTGGCTATGAAGATGTTAGAAGGTGGTGTTCTTTGCTCACCCGGAACTGCTTTCGGAGATGCAGGTGAGGGCCATCTTAGATTTGCTTACACGATTTGTCAAGAAGATATCTCTAGAGGGATGGATAGAGTTGAAGAAATTATTTCCAAACTAATTTAGAGGTTAATATGAGTATTCTTCTTTCTTATGGCTCAGGCATAGTAACTCTATTTCTCTCTTGGTTTTTACTCAAGGATATACTTTATGCTAGTATTACTGCATTTATTCTCTCATCGTTATTTTTGTATCTACAAGGTCCTAATGCTGTTGCCTTTTCTCTTTGTTTATCTAATGGTTGGATAATTCTAAATGCAATTATTGAAAAATTATTTCCAGTGAATAATTAACCAAATAGATTGAATGGAATATCAATCATCCTGCCCTCCTCATCGTCTTTTTCATCTTTAGAAGTAATATTATCTTCTTCATTTTCTATTTTTTCTTCATATTGTCCCTCTATTTCTTCCTCATCTTTGGGCAGAGGAAGGCTCTGCTGCGATAGATTCTCTAAATCCTCTTCTTTATCCTTCATCCAAGGCGAAAGGCCATTTGAGCCACCTAATACGCTGATAGTAGTGAAAGCTGCCATGGGCAATACAGAAATTGCTACTAAGAAATCGATAATTGCAGTTTCTGGAACTTGTGCCTCTGGCGCTACAAAGTTTAAGATTAGACCTTCCAATTGGACATCATGCCATTGTGAAATATCAATTCCTAATGACGTTAATGAAAACTGAAGAATTACTCTAGCACATGCCCATAAGATAATTACAGGTAGAATCCAAGAAATTTTTGTTATTCTCCATAGGATTTTCCTAAACATTGCAGCAAATCCGACAAATTGTGAAGAAACAACCGGTTGTACTCTAAATGAAATCCATAAACCGATAACATATCCTAGCATACCTAATTCGAATGCACTGTCTTTTCTAATTAGTTCTTCAGGAATACCTTCCATAATTACTAGTGGAATTGAAATTAATAGTACTTGTGATGGCACAGCAAGTAATTGTAATCCTCCATGTACTGCAAAGAAGTCAGATTGATCACTTTTTATTCTGTTTGCAACTAATCTACTCATTTTTCCATAAGGGCTAGAATAAGCAGACATTTTAGCTCTATCAATAAGTTCTGGGTCATACTTCCTTCTACTGAGTCCGACAGTGGCTATCCAACCTCCTCTTTCAACAACGGGTGAAGGCCGGTAACCTCCTACAATCAGAGCTAATGCGAGACATATAATTCCATAAGTCAATCCAGACACTAGAATCCAATGGAATAATTCTGCTCTTATCGATATACCAAAATTTTCTCTATCTATGTCAATTAAATATGTAAGGGAGAAACCAATTATTGGAATAATTGTAATTTGAATAAGTAAAATTAGTGCTAATCCCAATCTATGGGAAAGACTGGCCCTACCCTCCATATTCTGCACGCGACTCAATTAATGCATAAGTCCTTCATTGATAATTCATCAGTAGATGTAGTTTTTATGAGTATTTTCTATTTTTCATTAATACTATCAACAGAATCTATCACAAACTTTTACCCCCAACCTTCTTACACGATTTCTGTACCGAATGGACTTGTTAATCATGCGTATGCTAACTCCAATCTTTGTGTTGTCAATTTTGATTATGATGAGTTTATCTCCTTTATTTGTTGATTCAGAATTACAGGAAAATGAAAATAGAGATGATATAGGGCCTAAATCTTTGATTGATTTTGAGATATCATCCATAGAAGTTGGAAATCAAACAAGAGATGCTAAGGAGTGGACTCAGCCAGATAATTCGATAGTCGAATATATCATGAGAGATGAAACGATTCAAATTAATGTAACTTATACTCAGGCAGGTTCTTCCGGTCAACCGGCATCTGCTGAAGGTTACCTCCAGATATGGCATCCAGTTGGCTTTATGATAGCTGAGTACAACGTAAGCATGCTTCTTTCTGGTTTCCAGTCTTTGAAAGCAACTTTTGTCTGGACTCCGAGTTCTGCTCACAGTGCATTAGATGAGAATGGTTACCTAGTAGGTGGAATCATTCTGAGAGGTATAGTTGATGGTGGGCTGGCTGACGACACAGAATCAAATAATGAATTAGATCGTTATGTGCCTGTCGCAATGTGGAACGACCCTATGGAAAATGGTTTCTGTGGCGACGTAGATGGAGACAATGTGATTGATTGCACTAATCAACTTCAAGCAAATGTACCAACTTGGGTAGGTGCTGGATACGATTCTTCGGGTCAATTATCATCTGATCCAGATAGTTTCGGTCATTGGAGAATGGAAAACGCCTCTAGTGAAGAAGGGGAGAATCATTGGCGAGTATCTCGACCTGGTGCAAATTATGCTAGCAATCGACATGACAGACTTTGGTGGGGATGGTTCACTCCGTTTGACAATTGTAATGAGCCAGGGCATGGTCTAGGGTTAGGTACTCTAGACTCTGCTGTCAGTTCGAATTATGGTAATAATTTCTGTAAGATTCGTCTCAAAGGTTTTGATTTCTTGACCATTCAATTAGTGACAAATGCATGGGGGGAAATGGCAGCAGGTGATGAAATGAGAATTGAAGCTGATTCCGGAGGAGTCAAAGAATTCTATAATTTCTCTTCACAATCTCTTTCAACTTCTGGAGAATGGACTCAGTTAGTTTGGAATATGACCGAAGTTCATCCTTCAGCAGAGTATACTTTGGCCTTCAAATTTGACTCCAATAGTTCCTTTGCAAGTCAAGGAATACAGATTGATTCATTCATAATTTTCGCTATTGAAAAGGTCCCTCAATATACTCTGGACTTTGATTGTGATGACCCACTTCCCAATTCTTACTTAGTAGTCCCATCCGATCCGCATCCTCCATCTTTATACTGCAGTATCAAGAATAATGGATATGTAGATATTACTTTGAGACTTTATACAGAAGTTACAAATCGTTCATGGATGTATGATTTCCCATTAAGAATTGATTCTAATAACCCTGTAGATCATGATAATTATGTAATTACCAAGGTAATTCCTGCTCTAAGTTATATGGATACTTGGTTTAATCTTACAATCCCCGACGCCTCGGGTGTGCAGGACTTATATTGGGATGTTTGGGTAAATGATGGAATCACTAATATTACCAAAGAGTATGTCAGTTTACCAGTTTCTGTTATGCCTGCCTATTCAAGCAAACTAAGGCAAGTCACTTTACAGAATCCTGCTGCAACTTTGGAACCAGGGGCAAGTGGTATAATTCCAATGTCTTTCAAAAATACAGGCAATCAAATAGCAACATGGAGTTTTGATGCAGCGTGGCCTAATATTGACTGGGTCGATAATGCTGATATCAAATGGTATTACAATGGTTCAGAGGTTTCGACACTAGAACTAGCTTTAACCGATGATGTATTGATTGATGCTGTAATTACGGCACCTCCTCAAGTGTCTCCTGGGACATATTCTGTAACATTACTTGCATCCGGTGTTTCCCCAGCCCAATATCTTGCTGAATGGCAAGTGAATATTGTTGTTCCAATTTACTCTGATTTAGTAATAGAACCAGAGGTTTTCAATTTAGTGGCGCCCGCAGATAATTCTTTGAGATTAATAGAAATTAGATTGGTGAATAATGGAAATTCTCCTGAAGCTTTTGATTTAACTATCCAAGCCGATTGGAAACTAGGCTTGGAAATGAACACAGAACAGACTTTTGAAATCGATCCATTCGGTGGAGATGCTACAGTAACTATGCTTCTTCCAATGCCTTACGGTATTGTGGCTGAAACTTATTCAATTATCTTAACTGCATCGAGTAAATTAAATTCTGATTACCAAATGTCATCTCAGATGTTATTGACAGTTCCAGATACAAATTTAGTTGAAGTTGAAGATTTAGATATGTTAGACGAAGTTTTCCGTGGTGGAGACGATCCTAGAACTGTTAATTGGCGTATCTGGAATAGAGGAAATGTCGCAGATTCTTTCGAAATATCTTTTGACCATTTTTCTGATGTTTCTGCATCTGCTGTAGGGCTTAATGATGGTAAGACCCCATATATCCTTCCCGGTGAATCACATAATCTCACTGTAAGATATTCTTTTAGTGCATTGACCTTTGGTGATAGGACCATTTCAATGACAGCTACCAGTGTTCTTTCTCAATCCTCTGAATCTCCTGTGTCGGGGACCGGAAATGCTGATTTCCAAGTTGGTGCTCAAGGCTGGATAACTCTAACTCCTCCTGGCATAATTGAAATTAGAGAAGGAGGCAATGATATCGAGATTACTTTCAATGTAAGGAATGAACACCCAACAGATGCTCAGTTGTTAAGAGCGGATATAGGTAGAAATTCTAATATTTTCTATAATATAGTAGATGCAAGAGTAGATACAGGTGATCAAAACTTCGTATTGGAGGCTCAATCAACCAGAGAAATCACTGTCTTTTTGACGGCTACTGATGAAAATCTAAGGAATTTGAATAATAATTCTGAGGTATTTATGTTACCTCTCAATGTAGATGGAGATATTGACAAAGTTTCTATGTCTGCTAGTATTCAGATGTTTAAGATTGATCCAATAGATACCGGAAATAATGCTGGAAAATATGCCGGTTTAGCAGGTAATATTATTTTCATATTAATTGGTTTAGTAATTTTAGGTGCTGTTTTATTAGCAACTTTCAGAATAATGCGTAGCGCATCATCTCCTTTAGAAGAAGTGTCAACTTTTGATGACTACGAATACACTCAAGGTAACAATTTCAATCCACCTACTTTACCAAATGCTCCTGATTTACCCTCGGAAGATAAAGTTGCAAATTCAATGTACGGTGGTTCTGAAGATATATTCAAACAACCTCCACCTCCCTTACCTCCAGTTGAAACTTCTGTAGAAGAATCACTACCTGAAGAAGAAAAATTACCTTCAGGAGTGCCTGAGATACCAGATTCAGGACTGCCCGAAGGATGGACAATGGAACAATGGGTTCATTATGGTCAAGCATGGATTGATCAACAGAATGAATCTTAAATCTTAGTTTTTTGAATTCAACTTATTGTGGGAGGCCTTATGAGGGTCTCTTAAGTGGCCCGAATCCCAATACAGGTGGCTGATTTCTAATGTACAATGGACAACAACCAATATTTATCCTAAAAGAAGGCACTGAAAGAACTAGTGGACGTTCTGCTCAGAGCAATAATATTGCTGCAGCCAAGGCAGTAGCAGATTCCGTTCGTTCTACACTAGGTCCAAAAGGAATGGACAAAATGTTGGTTGATGGAATGGGTGATGTAGTAATCACCAATGATGGTGCCACGATCTTAAAGCAAATGGATATTACAAATCCTGCTGCAAAAATGATAATCGAAGTTGCTAAAACTCAGGAGCAACATTGTTTTGATGGTACTACAAGTGCTGTCGTAATTGCCGGAGAATTATTGAAAAGAAGTGAAGACTTAATTGATCAGAATGTACACCCTACTGTAATTTGTGAGGGATTCCGCTTAGCTGCAGAGAAAGCCGCAGAGTTAATTGAGAGCCATTCTCTTGAAATAAATGAACAAATGTTGACTGAAGTTGCTAAGACTGCATTGACTGGCAAGAGTGCAGGTGCAGTGAAAGAATTCTTGGCAGATATTTGTGTTAGAGCAGTTCTATCTGTTGCCCAGGAAGTTGATGGCGACACAGTTGTAGATCTTGATGATGTTAAAGTTGAAAAGAAACAAGGCGGTTCAATCGGCAGTAGCACGTTAGTAGATGGAATTATTTTGGATAAAGAAAGAGTCCACTCGGGAATGCCCAAGGTAGTTAATGATGCTAAGATAGCGCTAATAAATTCTGCAATAGAAGTTAAGAAAACTGAGGTTGATGCTAAGATTCAGATCACAGATCCAAATATGTTGTCTCAGTTTTTAGACGAAGAAGAATCATATCTCAAATCTTTAGTTGAGACCATTAAATCATCCGGTGCAACGGTAGTGATATGTCAAAAGGGAATTGATGATTTAGCACAACACTACATGGCAAAATCAGGTTTAATGGCGATCAGAAGAGCTAAGAAAAGTGATATGGAAGCACTTTCTAAAGCAACAGGTGGAAAAATAATTACTAATGTTGACGATTTATCTTCTGATGATTTAGGCCATGCATCTAAAGTTGATGAGCGTAAAATAGGTGAGTCCGATATGATTTTTATTACTGGATGTAAAGATGCAAAGAGCGTTTCGGTACTTCTAAGAGGTGGCACTGAACATGTTATAGATGAAATTAATCGTGCATTTGATGATGCCATTGGCGTAGTTGCTGTAGCCTATGAAGATGGGTCAGTTTTGACAGGAGGAGGTTCTGTATTAGCGGCAATTAGTAGATCATTAAGATCATACGCTGAAGGAATTGGAGGCAGAGAACAGATGGCGATTGAAGCTTTTTCAGGTGCTTTAGAAGTAATTCCAAGGACTTTGGCAGAAAATGCAGGTCTAGATCCTGTGAATACTATAATTGATCTAAGAAAAGCTCATTCTGAAGGGAAATCAGAGTTTGGAGTAAATGTTTACGAAGGTGGTGTGGCTAATATGGCTAATAGTAAGGTATTCGAACCTAGCCGAGTAGTTGACCAAGCGATCCAATCTGCTACTGAGACCGCGGTGATGATTCTTAGAATTGATGATGTTATTTCCAGTAGAGCTTCCAGTCCAATGGAAGGTGGAGAATTTGATGGAATGGGGATGTAAGTAGCCTTATTCAATAACTCAATTCAATCACTTCAACACGCTACATTCAATAATCGTCGATATCTCGAAGTATTGCCCTGAGTGGTATAGGTGTTTCTATGTCAGCCGTTCGTTCTCTCTTGGTACTGTTTGGTTCTCAATCTGGTAACGCTGAGGATGTTGCTTCTAAAGTTGGAAAAGCGGCATCTAAATACGGGCTTGAGGCAACAGTAAGAGGAATGGATGAAATCAAAATTAGCGATATGGCAGGTCAAAAAAGAATAATGATTTGTTGTAGTACTTGGGGAGAGGGTGAACAACCAGATAACGCCGAGGACCTATGGGTTTCAGCCAATGGTGATGACTCTCCTTCGATGAGTGGCGTGAATTTCTCAGTTCTAGCATTGGGCGATTCTTCTTATGATTTATTCTGCGAATCAGGTAAAGAATGGGACTCTTGGTTAGAGTCTAAAGGAGGTATAAGAATAAATCAACGTGTAGATTGCGATGTTGATTACGAAGCCCCTGCTAAAGAGTGGATGGATGAAACTCTTGCGCGGATGGGTGCAGTAGATGATTCCGGAGTTTTCCAAGAAAACTTAGTCGAAGAAGTGAAAAATAATGTTTCTGGTAACGTATCAAATAAGTCCGAACCAGAGTCGAAAAGTTCTGAAACTTCAATTGAGATTTCTACAGACGGCGATCGTTCAATGACAATTCTCTTCGGATCCCAGTCTGGAAATGCGGAAGGTCTAGCAGCGAAGTTTGCCAAACAAGCTGCTAATTATGGTTTAGATGCTGAAGTTGCAGATATGGATGGCTTTGACCTATCTTCATTATCTTCTAAGAAGAGAGTTTTGATTATCTGTTCTACATGGGGCGAAGGCGAGCAACCAGATAATGCAGAGGAATTGTGGAAAAAAGCAGTCTCTGCTTCCCCCGGTCTACTAAATGGAGTTCATTTCTCAGTCTTGGCACTTGGAGATACATCGTATGAGTTGTTCTGTGAATCTGGTAAAGAATGGGATAAAAGATTTGAAGAATTAGGTGCTATAAGATTAGTCGATAGAGTAGATTGTGATGTAGACTATGATAAAATATCTCAAGTATGGGCGGAAGAAGCTCTTGCATCAATGGCAGCAGTCGATGGTGAGGGGATTTTCCATGAAGAAATGGTTCAAGCAATAAAAGATTCAATTACGTCAGATTCAGCAGGTGCGTCTGGAGAAGATGGTTTTACAGTTCCAAATCTCAAGTCTGATACTTTAAGGGCTGAAATTAGTATTTTCAGATATGACCCTTCTTCTTCGACATCAGGTAAAGATACGTGGATTTGTTCGTTACCTGGACACATGTCGATCCTAGATATTCTTAGAACTCTGAAAAATACTCAAGATGGTTCCTTAACCTTCAGGGATGGCGCCGTAGATGATCCTACTACTGCTATCACAATAAATGGCAGACATGTTTTACCAGGTAATCTGAGACTCGATCTAGCAGCTCCAATTCGAGATGGCGGAATTAGTATTAGGATAGAACCACTCAATGGTTTTGAAGTAATTAGAGATTTAGTTGTTGATTATTGGGCTTTTGAGACAAAACGAGAGGCGAGTAAGCCTTGGATGGTATCTGTAACTAGAAAAGGATTGAGCACTCCTCAAGGAGCTATTGGCTCTATGTCACCTCTTATCGCCTCTGAACTTCATTCAATTACTGATATTCATAGTTATCCAATTCTTCATTCTTGTTCTGATGCAACATCTCATTCAGAAGAATATTTTGGTCCTTCAATTATTTCTCATGCTTGGGCGAGAAGAAATGATCCTCGTATTTCTCCTATTAAGAAGAAGGAAATTGAGAATCTACTTGATTCCCCTAATGGCATTAAGGCAGAAACAGATTTGTCTTCAATAAGAAGACAGGGTAAAGGTTCGATAATCCATGATTCTCTCTTAAATTGTAAAACCTCAACATTAGCAAGAACAGGATATAATGGGCGTCATGGAAAGCATGTTTGGTGGTATGCTGTCACTGTGAAAAGTAGTGGTAAAGTAAATGATACGGTATTGTACCGTCAGGTTTTAGGTCCAGTTGGATTGATCGGTAATTTATTTTCCGGAGTTACTGCTAGAATGGTACTTGGGTTCACTAGAACCGGCGGTAAAATGATTAACGATTTGTTAGCACTAATAGCTCCTCCTGCAGGTCTCGGAAAGATGCCACGTCAGTTTAATAGTTCAGTAAAAAATCATCATGAGGTGGTAGCAATATTCAATGAGATGGATGGTCGATTTTAATGGCTTTAAAATATGCTTATCATCCAGGTAATGTGGCCCACTCAGGTTCTCCTGAAGTTTCAGACTCTATGATCCCTTTGGCCAAATCATTGGGCATTAAACTTACAAATCTTGATGCAGCCACAAGTTGTGGTGCTGGAATAATTAGACAAGCAAACAGAAAGTTACAATTAGCATTAAATGCCCGAATTTTTGCACAGGCCGAATCACTTGGTCTAGAAATAATAACGCCCTGCGCATCAACTGCGGGCAATCTTTCTGAAGATTTGTCTGAATTGAAGTCAGATCCCATATTATTAGCAGAAATTAACGATGTTCTGAATAAGACCTGCGGTATGGAATTCAAAGGAGAAACCTCAGTCCATCATCTGTTGCACGTTATTGTGGATGAGATAGGACTCGATAAGGTCAAGTCTATGGTATTGAACCCCATTGGTTTCAGAGTTGCCTCATATTATGGCCCTAATATGCAACAAGATGGATTTTGTGGAGGCGATGATGTCTATGATCCAAATTATATGGAGCAGTTGATGAGAGTTTTAGGAGGTGAGTCCGTTGAATGGGATTCACGAATGCAAAGTGTAGGTGCTCCCAGTCTTTTATCAGAGGAACCAACAGTTCTCAAATTGTCTGCCGCGGTTCTTAACGATGCAAAATCAGAAGGAGCTCAATTAATAGTCAGTGCCTGTAACTTATCACATTCAGTAATGGATATATATCAAGGCAAAGCATCTCAGAGGACAGGTCTCAGGACAAATATTCCTGTAGTTCATCTTTGTGAAATATTGACTTTTGCATTAGGTCATTATAATAACAGATTTGCCCAATTAAGGACAAGAGTAATGGTAATTGGAGATTAATTCCCTCATTTTTCGTTATTAAAATCTTCCAATCCGGTTTGGCCCATAGGTCTAAATCCTGAAGGTTCTATTTCTCCTAAATCCTCATTTTCTGTGTTTTCGACCTCATTCAAATCTATCTCTTTCATTTTCGGACGATAACTTTCCCTCTCATGTCTGACAAAATCTGATGCTGAAATCACTTCCTCTCCTTTTTTAATTCTAAAATTACCAATATTGGATAAATCTTGATGAGTTTTTCTTGGTAATTTTCTCCTCACTCTTTGAACAGTCTTATACATATTCTCTTCTTTTTTCTGTGCTGCTTTTCTCATATTTTCATCTCGAGTACCTTCAGCGATAAGGACCATGACTTCTCCTTCTCTGTGCCTTCCCGTCCTTCCTCTTCTCTGTATGGTTCTAATCTCGCTCGCAACTGGCTCATAGAATATGACTAGATCTGCACTAGGAATATCAAGTCCTTCTTCAGCGACAGAGGTTGCTACGAGAACATTATATTCGCCTTCTCTGAATTTATCTAGGACTTCTATTTGTTCTCTTGGTTTGAGTCCTTTTTTCCCTGATCTTTCTGACTGTCCAATCATTTGTATTGATTTTACCCCCCTCAAGTCAACTAGTGCTTTTTCTAAAGATTCCACAGTGTTCCTAAATGATGCAAAAACGATAATCTTGCTACTAGGATCTCTTCTCAAACGATGTCTCACTAATCTTCTTACAGTACCAACTTTATTGTGTATCTCTTCCATATCAAATAATGCTTTTCTTAATTCTATAATTCTCCGATCTTTATGAAAATTCTGAATTGATTTACTAGGATTATTTTTCAATTCTGCTGACGCCTCTAGAAATTCTCTTGCCGCTGTTATCCCTTGTGTTAGAAGATGATTAATTAGATGATTCAGAGTCATAGCTGTTGCTATGTTTGATACAGAAGAATATCCTCTAGCATCTCCTAATTTGATAGAATGCTGTGCCCTATTCATAGCTTCTTTCAAACCTCCAAATGAGGGCGGTCCAGTTCTAACATATTTGCCAAGTCTTCTTTCCCTATTTACGATACTGTTAATCCACAGTTCTAGCGGAGTTACTAATATTTTTATTTTCTCAGGAACATTAACTAATATTTCTTGTATTTCTAAACCAGAAAGGTATTCTCTCAACATTGGTTCATCTGCCTTTCTAATATGAATTCTTTTAATTTTTAATCTACTACAAATTTCATTGACAATCATTGAATTAGATCCCGGACTAGCAGTAGCCCCTAAAATAAGTCCGCTTTTTGAGGACAAATTGAACATTTCAGCCGATTGAACCATTGCATGTTTTCCGGTAGAGTGGTGTGCTTCATCCAAAATTAATAATGAACATTCTTCTAATGATAAAATATCATTTAATACATCATTACGTACAACCTGAGGTGTTGCTACAATTATCTTTGAAGTTTTCCACAACTCCTGACGTTTCTTTGGAAGGTTACTACCGGTAATTGAGATTGCTTCAACATTCTTGATAATTTTTTTCAGGTCTTTTAGATGTTGATCAACTAGTGCGCTAGTTGGTGCGATAAACAGTACCCACCCCTCCTTTCTATGCAATATTTCGGCAATCAGCATCCAAGAAACTGCTGTTTTTCCAGCAGCTGTTGGTAGTACAAGTAACATAGATCCAGCAAGTGCTTCATCTACTGCTTCTAATTGATAAGCTCGGCCTTCAACAGAGCCTTCAACTAACTCAGTATGTTGAACGACGTGCCTCATAGGTTACCAACCTCAAGGACAGGGTTCAAAATAGTTACACCGCTCGGCTTTTTCATTAATCTCACTTTGAGTGTAATATTTCATTCCCGATTCTTTCATAAAGGGATGGTAGGTCGCAAGGCCGCTCACAACGTGAGGTACCAGACACTATAGGGCAATGCAAAAGCAACCCGCACACCAAAACCACATTCGTGTTTTTGGTTCGGTGTCACGGTATCTCCCTAGCGTTAAGAGCCCGGCAAAGTGCCGTACTGCGGCATGAAGTTGGTAATTTAAGAAGGAGGAAGCAAAAATGGCTGACCGTAGTAAACCCCGTCGTGGTAGCATGGGCTTTAGCCCTAGAAAAAGGGCAATTAGACCGTATGGTCGTATAACATCATGGCCGGAAACAGATGCATCAGAGATAAGAGTACAGGGATTTGCTGGTTGGAAGGCAGGAATGACGCACGTATTGATTAGAGATACTAACCCTCATTCAACTTCTGCAGGACAGGAAGTTAGGAAAGCTGTTACAGTTGTTGAAGCCCCTCCTATGAGCGTATTAGCAGTTAGAGGATACAAAATGACTCCATACGGAATGCAAACTTCCGGCGAGTTTTGGATTAACGCATCTGATGATGGCCCACAGGGATTAATGCCTCGATTTGCTAACCAAACACGTGGTGAGCGTGACGCAGAAGAAGGTCGAAAACCGGAAAAGAGAGCTGGAAGAATTCCAGGTAGAAGTAATGGTTCATCTGAAGCAGCTTTCGAGGCTTTAGTCAATTCTGATCTATGCGACGTTCGCCTTATTGTTGCAACTCAACCAGCTATGGTCAAGAGTGTAAATAGTAAGACGCCAGAAATAATGGAAGTAGGTTTAGTTGGTGGAGACAATAATGAAAAGTTAATGTGGGCCAAAGAACGCCTAGGTGGAACTATTACTGTATCAGATGTTTATGATATAGGTACTGAGATAGATGTTATTGGCGTAACTAAGGGTAAAGGATGGCAAGGCTCAATTAAAAGATGGGGAATTAAGCTCTTAAGTCACAAAAATAGTAAACGCCGAAGACAAGGTGGAAACATGGGTGATTTCGGTACAGGATATGTTAGGAAAACTATCCGTCAGGCGGGTCAGACAGGTTATCATCAGAGAACTGAAATGAATAAAAGAATTCTAAGGATATCCACACCTGATGAATCAGATATAACTCCTGAAGGTGGTTTCTTACACTATGGTGAAGTATCCAATGATTACATGATTATCGAAGGAAGTCTTCCTGGTCCCGCTAAGAGAATGTTAAGATTCAGGGACGCTATTAGGCCTAGAGCCAGTAAACCAGATGTTGATTTGACTTATGTCAGTACTTCGTCAAAGCAGGGGGTCTGAATAGATGAAAGTAAAAACATACAACTTACAGTCCAATGTTGAACAGGAAGAGTTAGATGCTGGCTTGTTAGCTGAATCCTACGTTGTAGAAACTACAGATGGAAAAGCAATGACTTTACCTTCATTCTTCGAATCTGAGATTCGTGAAGATTTGGTGAGGTCTGCAGTTCATTCATCTCGTGCTAATCGTAGGCAACCATATGGTCACAATGAGCATGATGGAAAGCGCGCACCTCAGCCAGGAATGAAACATTCAGTTGAATGGTGGGGTAAAGGTCGGGGGGTATCTCGAATTATGAGAAAAACTGGTCAAAGAACAGGTGCTCAAAATCCACATACTCGTGGTGGCCGAAGAGCACACGGACCTAAAGTAGCCAAAGATTGGTCACAGAAATTGAACAGTAAGCAGAAAACGCTAGCTCGTAATTCTGCTATTGCAGCCACAATAGATCCTGAGACGGTATCCTCTCGTGGACACAATTTCGATGAAAATGTACGATTCCCAATTATTATTGATTCCTATACTGAATCTCGTGAAGGTTCAATGGAAAAATTCGATGTTGAATCTTTACCTTTGCAGAACTCTACAAGAAAATTCGTTGCAATGATGGAAGGACTTGGTCTTGGCGCTGATTTGATGAGAGCCAAATCTGGACGAACAATCCGCGCAGGTAAGGGTACGATGAGAGGTAGAAAATACCGTACACCTAAGAGTATTTTACTAGTAGTTGCAAACCGAGATGGTCTACACAAAGCTGCAAGAAATGTTCCAGGTGTTGATGTTGTAGCTGCTAAAGACTTGTGTGCAGAAGATCTTGCTCCGGGAGGAGACCTAGGCAGACTTACTGTTTGGACTAAATCAGCAATAGAGGCAATGGAGTGATAAATATGGTAAACCCTTATGATATAATTTTGATGCCTTGGATTACTGAGAAAACTCTAGAAGCACGTAGAGTAGCTGATTTAGAAAATAATTACAGAGAGAATAATAATCGGATTGAGTTTATTGTTCGCCGAGAATCAACTAAAAAACAAATTCGTGATGCTGTTGAAATGTTACTTGATGTTAAAGTTGCTAAAGTAAATACAAAGATAACAATTACTGGTAAGCATGCAAGCATTAGACTTGCTGAAGGATATGATGCAGAGGAGGCCGCGCTTAAACTAGGCGCTTTCTGAGGTGATATTTATGGGTAAAAGAACAAGATCACAGCGTAGAGGCTCAAGTCCTAAGAATAAAGTTTCAAGTCATAAATTCCCAGCTATGAACAAGCTTCCAAGAGTTAGTGGAGAGATTGCAGAAGTAGTAGATTTGGTACATAGCCCAGTCCACACAACTCCTCTTGCCAAAATTAAGTTTGAAGATGGTAGAGTTGGCCATATGGCGGCTCCTGAGGGCATATCAATTGGACAAAATATTGCTTTCGGAGATAACGTTTCACTAAGGCCAGGGAATGTAACAACTCTTGATAAGATACCTGAAGGAACTCCAGTATGTAATGTGGAATTAAGGCCAGGAGATGGTGGTAAACTAGCACGTTCAGGCGGTAATTCTGCAATTCTAGAGACTAGAATGGATGACAAAGTTAGAGTTAGGTTACCTAGCGGTCGTTTGAAAGAATTAAACGCAAAATGCCGAGCAACTATTGGTGTACTTTCAGGACATGGAAGGACTGAAAAACCATTAATGAAGGCAGGCGCAGCGCATTACAGAGCAAAAGCTCGTGGTAAATTGTATCCAAAAGTTAGCGGTGTTGCAATGAATCCAGTTGATCACCCTCATGGTGGTGGAAATCATCAAGCCGTTCACGGACCAAACTCAGTTAGCCGTAATGCCCCACCTGGTAAAAAGGTCGGAAATATTGCGCCTAGAAGAACAGGCCGTGGCCGTGTAAGAGCGAAAGATGAGGAGTTGTAAGTATGGCAAGAAAATCCAAGAAAATGTTCCGTTCACCTAAATTAGCACGTCGACAAGCTAGAAAGCGCCGTTCTCAAATATCAGAACGTCGAAAGAAAGAGTTCTTGTGGAGAGGTTATACTCTT
The DNA here is from genome assembly GCA_964003245.1 of uncultured Candidatus Poseidoniales archaeon. Classification (GTDB taxonomy): domain Archaea; phylum Thermoplasmatota; class Poseidoniia; order Poseidoniales; family Thalassarchaeaceae; genus MGIIb-O2. The sequence continues at coordinate 11,690 of CAXFIU010000005.1, read as the reverse complement.
GAAGAGTTAAAACAAATGCCTCTATATCCTCCTGAAGATGATATGAGTGCTATTTGTATTGCAACTTTAATGCCCTCTCGTGCAAAGAGGTCATTATCTCGTGGTCTAAATCTTGATTGTGAAAAATTACTTGAAAAGATTAGAAAAAATACCTCAGGAAAAGTAATCAAAACACATTCTAGGAGAATGTATGTTTTACCCGAGATGGTAGGTACAACCATTGGAATCCATAATGGCAAGGATTTCGTTAATGTAGAAATTATTCCAGAAATGATAGGTCATGCTTTAGGTGAATTTGCAATGACAAGAAGTTCAGTAACTCACACCGGACCGGGTGTTGGTGCTACAAGATCTTCTACACACGTGGCATTGAAGTGAGGTGAAAATATGAGTAGAATAACAGGTAAATCGCAATCCGGATACACGCAACTTCTTGAAGGTTCAAACTTAGTTTCAGCACGTGCAGTAAATGTTGATGTTCATCAAAAACATTGTCTTCATATTGCTAAGGCATTACGTGGAATGAACGCTGCCGATGCAATTTCATATTTAGAAGATGTAATTGCCGAAAAGAGAGCAATCCCTTACACTCGTCGTACACGCAGAGGTCGTGGTGGAAATACTATGGCAGGTCATCGAAAGGGCAAAATGGGTCCTGGGAAGTATCCTCGTAAGGCATCTAAAGTTTTCATCAAGTTGATTAATAGTGCAATGGATAATGCTCGTCAGAGGTATGATACAATAGAACCCGATGAAATGATCATCACTCATCTTGCCTCGCACAGAGGGCAAATCCATCGAGGATGGAGACCTCGTGCTCAAGGCCGTGCAACTCCTGAAAATCATTATCAAGTAAATATCGAAATATTCTTGGAACATTTCGGTGAAGAAGAGGAAGAGGATGAATTCTGAGGTGTAAAAAATGAAGCAAAACACAATTAGAACTTTCATTAATCGTAATGTAGAACGTCAATTAGTCCGTGAGTATCTCCTCAAAGAGACAGAACGTGCAGGGTTTGGAGGACTTGATTTCAATAGAACTCCTGAAGGAACTAAAGTAACCCTCCATGCTGAACAAGTTGGCCGTGTGATAGGCCGTAGAGGTAAAGTAATTCATGAACTACAACGTAGATTGCAAGAAGATTTTAATCTAGAGAATCCTCATCTTGAAGTAACTGAAATAGAAGAACAACGTTTGAATGCTCAAGTAATGGCTAGCCGACTTGCTAGCTCATTAGAAAGAGGTTGGTTCTTCCGTAGAGCTGGTCATAGTACTGCACAGAATATCATGGATGCGGGTGCAAGAGGATGTTTAGTCATTATTTCTGGAAAGATTACAGGTGCAAGGCATAGGGTTGAGAAGTTCCAGAAAGGACATATCAAGTTCTGCGGAGAGACTGCATTAGAGTTCATGGATACAGGTTTCTCAGTTTGTGTAAAGAAACTGGGTACAATAGGTTGTACTGTAAGAATAATGCGTAAAGGCGTCCAACTCCCTCACGAAATCAATATTCATGAGCGTCATGAAGTAGGACTTGATCCAATTGCCGAAGTTTCGATGATTGAAGCACCTTCTGAAGACTCAAATGAGCCTGAAGCAGAAGAAGTAGTTGACTCAGTATTGCAAAAGATGGCAGATATAGAAACTACCGATATAAAGGAGGAAGAGTGAATGACACATCTTTCATCTAGGGAAATTGATGGCATGAATGTCGATCAAAGACAGCGCAGATTAGAGGAACTTCGTGAAGAAATGCTTCAATTGCGCGCTCAGCAAGCACTTGGTGGTTCAATGTCTGATTCAGGATCATATAAAGCGACAAGACGTAGCATTGCTCGTTTGTTAACAAAAATGAATGAGGATTCGCAGGAGTAGAAATAAATGGCAGGTATATGCAATCTATGTGGTTTACCGGATGAGTTATGTATATGTCAAGAAATAGCAAAGGAACAACAAAAAGCAATAATTTCAGTAGTTAGAAGGAGGTATGGGAAAATGGTTACAATCGTTGAAGGAATTGATGATATAGCTATTGATATCAATAAACTTGCTAAGATTTTGAAAGGCGCTTGTGCAGCTGGTGGTACTGTAAAGGATCGTACCATTGAATTACAAGGAGAGCATAAGAAAAGAGCTGCTAAAGTTCTTGAACAAAATGGATATCAAGTGGAGGTGCGATAATGTCTGATTCAATCCATATGCCTTTCCTAGCAAGAAATATCCATGTAACGGAATCTACTGACCCTACTCTGGTAGGAATTAGTGGGCAGGTTCTAGAAGAAACTCGCCGCACCATAGTTGTACAAACATCCAATGGAAAGAAAGTTCTAGCCAAGGATGTAATTAATTTCACACTCGATTTAGAGGATAAGGTCATTGAAGGTTTTACGGTAACCCAAAGGCCAGAAGATCGAATAAACCGTAAATACAGGAGGAACTAAAATGCGCGATATTGGAGTAGATGTAAAGACGCCAGAAGGCGAGTGGGATGGAGATGATAACTGCCCATTTAATGGTAGCCTGAGGGTTCGTGGACAAATTATTGAAGGCACTGTATACTCAAATAATATGTCGGGATCAATAGTTGTTGAGAGAGAAATGACTCGTTACATGAAGAAATACGAGAGATATGAGAAGCGTACAAGAAGATATCCTGCGCATCTACCATCATGTATAGGTGATGTTAACCCTGGAGATTTTGTAAGAATTATGGAATGTAGACCATTATCAAAAACGGTCAAATTCTGTGTAATCGAGAAAGGTGATTAGAAATGAAGGGTATTTCAAGTAAAGTAACTAAGGCTCTGCCTACACAAGCTAAATTAGATTGTGCAGATAATACTGGAGCGAAAGTTGTGCAACTAATTAATGTCCTAAAGAAAGGAGGAGTTGCTGGAAGATATCCTGCAGCAGGTGTCGGAGATATGATTCGCGTGACTGTCCGAAGAGGGACTCCTGAAACAAGAAGGCAGATATTCACTGCAGTAATTATTCGTCAATCTAGACCATTCCGTAGAGTAGATGGGACATGGGCTAGATTTGAGGATAATGCTTGTGTTTTAACTAATGAACGTGGAGATGTCCAGGGATCTGATATCAAAGGTCCAGTTAGTAGAGAGGCTGCTGAGAGGTGGCCTAGAATTGCTGCTACAGCAAAACAAATTGTATGAGGTGTAATGAATGACAACAAAGAATCCTGGAAAAAATCGTCTTTCTCAAAGTAAGGCTCCAATCCACGTTAAGCGTAAGCGTATGAGGGCTCGTTTGATTACAAATGATCCAAATCTTCAGAATATTCGGACTGTTACAGTACGTGTAGGGGATGAGGTAGAAGTCTTACGAGGAGATTTTGGAAACCCAAATAGTACAAAATCAGACTCTAAAGGTAAGAGATTAGGTCAATCCAGAGGACGTGCCGGATTGAAATCCAAAGTAAACCGAGTTGATACCTCTAGTGGGCGTATATTTGTAGATGGACTTACAATTACTACTGCAGACGGTAAAGAAGAGGCAATTCCAATTCATCCTTCAAATCTAATTGTTACAGCCTTATACGAGGGTGATCCTGTAAGAATTAAACAATTAATTGAAAGAGGAGGTGTGCAAGAATGAGTAGTAGTCATATTAAGCGCTTAATGATGCCAAGAAGTTGGCCATTGCCAAGAAAAACCACAATTTGGGTGCAAAAACCTGATCCTTGTGGTCATAGTATTGAGAATTGTATGCCTATGGGTATTATTCTACGTGATGTTATTGGTGTAGCTCATAATCGTAGAGAAGCAAAGAAAATCCTCCATTCTAGAAAAATTATGGTAGATGGTAGAATTGAAACAGCTCTTGGCCGAGGAGTTGGTTTGATGGATGTCTTAACTGTTGGCGATAATAATTATCGTTGTGTGCTAGACATGAATGGCAAACTAAGATATAGGCCAATTAATGCTAAAGAATCATCATCCAAGACTTGTCGAGTTATGGGTAAAACTACAATTTCTGGTGGTAAAACCCAATTACACCTTCACGATGGGAGAAATATTCTTTTTGATTCAAATCCTGACTATAAATCAGGTGATAGTGTTGTAATTTCACTACCTGAACAAGAAATCATATCTCATCATAAGTTCGAAGAAGGAGCGCTTGCATACTTGACCGGTGGTTCCCACATCGGAGAGACAGCAACAGTCAGGTCGAAAGAAATTAAACGTTCATCAAAAGACAATGAAGTTACTTTTGATGACTTTGGAACAATATCTGATTATGTGTTCATCATTGGTGACAAAAAAGATATACCTTTGGAGGTGAATGAATGAGCGAATCAAGTACAATGAATAAACCGAGAATAACCAAAGTTACGGTTAATATCGGAGTAGGCGAGGGAGGACAGAGACTTCAGTTGGCTGAACAAGTTCTAGAATTACTAACTGGTCAAAAACCAGTTAGAACTCTTTCTACAAGCACTAACAGAGATCTAGGAACTCGTGTTGGTGGACCAATAGGCTGTAAGGTTACTATGAGAGATTCTGATAAGGTAGCATCTTTCCTTAAAGACGCATTTTGGGTACGTCAAAACACCCTTCCTGGATATAATTTTGATCAGTCAGGAAATCTTTCATTTGGAATTTCAGATTATACTGATTTCCCAGACCAGAAATATGATCCAGATATTGGTATATTCGGAATGGATGTAAATATTGTATTGGAACGACCTGGGCATCGAGTTTCTCGTCGCCGTCGCCGTAATACAAAAGTTGCTAGAAATCATCGAGTTATTCGTGATGAATGCAAGCAGTGGTTTGTAGATAATTTTGGAATTATTATAGTGGAGGAGTGAAGCATGGCAAGAGATCATGGAGAAGAGATTGGAAGAACAGTTGGCTGTAGAAGGTGTGGCCGTCGTCGAGGTATGATTCGCCGTCACGGACTTAGATTGTGCCGTCAATGCTTCAGAGATGTAGCTCCTAGTATAGGATTTAAGAAAAATAGTTGAGGTGAGAAGAAGATGCAATTTGACCCATTAAATGACGCTTTTACCCGTATTTTCAATGCGGAGAACGCAGGTCACTATGAAGTGACAGTAAGGCCAGCAAGTAAATTATTAGGAAGTATGCTATCAATAATGCAGAAATCAGGATATGTAGGAGAATATGAGGCATTAGATGATGGCCGAGGAGGAGGTTACAGAATCGAATTAGTCGGTGCTATTAATCGCTGTGGAATTATCAAGCCTAGATACTCTGTTCAGAGATCTGAATATGAAAAGTGGGAATCTAGATATTTGCCTGCTCAAGATTTCGGTCTTCTAATAATGTCTACTAATCAAGGTGTAATGAACCATTATGAAGCAAAGAAGGAGAGAATAGGTGGGCGTTTGCTCGCATATATATTCTAGGAGGTGAAATTATGGTGAAATTAGATAAAATCGCACATCACATTGCATTGCCAGATGGTGTTAGCGCATCATTGAATGGTGATAATGTGACTATTGCCAAAGAAGGTACCTCTGTATCACGGGAGTTCCGTCACCCTCGACTGGATGTCAAACAAGTTGATGGAGGTTTAGAAGTATTTTGTGATCTTCCAAGACGTTCAGAAAGAGCTCTAGCCGGAACATGGAATGCTCATTTGAATAATATGGTGAAAGGAGTTGATATTGGTTTTGAATATCGTCTTCAAGCCGTATATTCTCACTTCCCAATGACTATCAAAGTTCAAGGAAACCAATTAACAGTAAACAATCTATTCGGAGAAAAAGTTCCTCGTGTAGCAAAACTTCCTTGGACTCCTGCAGAAGTTGAAGTTAGAGTTGAAAATAAAACTGATATTATAGTCAAAGGATCAGATAGAGAAAAAGTAGGTCAAACCGCAGCAAATATTGAGAGATGCTGTGTAGTAAAAAAGAGAGACAGGCGTGTATTCCAAGATGGTATATACATAGTTTCGAAGGGAGCATAAGGAGGTAATAGTATGGAATACGAAAACATGACTGTTGCGCAATTAAAGGAATTACTAAGGGAAGCAAATCTACCCGTTTCAGGTAATAAAAGCGTATTAATAGAAAGACTTAGCGAAAATAATACTCCTGTAGAATCTTCTGTAGAGACATCTGTCGAAGAAGAAGTAGAAGATTTCGACGACACATTCGATGAAGAAGATGACTTCTTTGATGAAGACGATTGGGATGATATCCATACAGCTCGTCAAAAACCAGTACTTGACGAAGAAACAAAAGCAAATCTGGCTATTAGAGCTGCTCAAATGAAAAAACAACCTAAGTTCCGTCGACAAGAGTGGTACCGATATTATCGTCTTTCAAGAACTGGTTGGAGAAAACCAAAAGGTATGCAATCTAAACAAAGATTGAATATGAAATATCGCACTCCAATGGCAAGAGTTGGATATCGCAAGATATCTGCTGTCCGAGGACTTCACTCATCAGGTTTCGAGGATGTGCTTGTAAATCAGCCAAGTGACTTAGATGGTCTTGATCCTGAGCGTCAAGCAATCCGTGTAGGTGCAAGTGTGGGTAACAGAAAGAGAGCTAAGATTCATGACCGTGCTGATGATTTAGGTCTACGTGTCCTTAATCGTCGTAAAATAACTAGGAAAGGTGATATTCAATGATTATTTCTAATCAGAAGAGAATGGCTGCACAGATACTTTCTAAGAAGGAAGGAAGAGAAGTCGGAGTACATCGTGTCTGGATCAACCCAGATTATCTTGATGAAGTTAGTACGGCAGTTCAAAAAGCAGATATACGCCAATTAATTGATGAGGGACTAATCAAAGCTAGACCAATTAAGGGAACTAGCCGTGGAAGAGCAAGAAATGTTGCGGCACAAAAAGCAAAAGGTCGTCGTAAAGGACCAGGTTCTAGGAAGGGTACAAAAAACTCTAGAGATCCAAAGAAAAACCGTTGGATGCGTTTAATTCGTGCTCAACGTAGAGTTCTGAAAGATATGAGGGCTGAAGAAACCCTAACTCCTAGTGAATACAGATATTACTATCGAAAAGCAAAGGGAGGCTCATACCGTTCCGTTGCACATATGCGTACCAACATGGGCTTGGATGGCATAAAAATTGGAGGCGATGAATAATGGCACATGGTAAGAATCAGAGATTAAGATTCAAGAGACGTCGAGAAGGAGAGACTGATTATAGGAGGAGGATGAAACTTCTTAGAGGAGAAACTCCAAGAGCAGTAGTAAGAGTATCGAATACTCAAACTACATGCCAATTAGTCGAATTTAATCCTGAGGGAGATATTGTTCTAGCATCAGTAAATGGTAAAACCTTAGTCGATAAGTATTCATGGCCAAATGATGCTTCAAGAAAATCAGTACCTGCGAGTTACCTTGCAGGTTACGCTCTAGCAAAGAATGCTATTTCCTCAGGTCACGATAGTGCTATACTTGATATCGGGTTATCTGCATCATCAAAAGGTAGTAGAGTATTTGCCGCATTGAGAGGAATGGTCGATGCAGGATTAGAAATTCCTCATGGTGAAGAAGTATTACCTGATGATGATCGAATTCATGGAATGCATATTGATGATTCCATGGGTGATAAAGTTAAGAAATCAATTAAAGCGATAGAGGGGGCATAGATATGAGTGATGAAGAAAATAATGAACCTATCCAACTAGCTCCTGGTCTAGCCGCAGCATTGGCACCACCATCAGAATCTAACGACACTAGAGGTCGTAGAGGTCCTGATCCACTTGCTGGATTAAGAAGTTGGGTTCCTCGTACAAGATTAGGACATATGGTTATGAATGGTGAAGTTACAACTTACGAACAAGCTGTAGATTCAGGTTTCCCAATTAGAGAAGTAGAGATAGTTGATGCTTTACTTCCTGATCTAACAGATGATGTTCTTGGAGTAAACATGATTCAAAGAATGACTGACTCAGGACGTCGTGTAAGATTCAATGTGTTATGTGTTGTTGGAAACAGTGATGGATATGTTGGCCTTGCAGTATGTAAAGGAAAGGAAGTTTCCAGTACAATTCGTAAGGCTATTGATAAGGCTAAATTAAATCTAATTCCTGTCATGAGAGGTAATGGTTCATGGGAATCATCCGAAGGTCCGGGTAATTCAGTCCCATTCAAAGTAACAGGCCGTTCAGGTTCAACAAGAATTACTCTTATGCCAGCTCCTGCTGGTAAGGGGCTTGTTATTGGTGACTACGGTAGAAGAGTACTTACATTAGCAGGTATTACTGATGTCTGGGCTCGTTCCGCAGGCCAAACACGTACTACGATTAACTTTGCAAGAGCTACTTTCAATGCTCTGGTAGAGTTGAATAGAACTAAGATTACAGATGGTGACCGCGAGAGGTTAAGCATCACTAAAGGGAGGAAAATGCAATGACTTATCTTGTAATTAGAGCTAGAAGTGACCGAGGAGTCACAAAGAAAATCAAAGATACTATGATGATGCTTAATCTTACACGTGTCAATCATGCTACACTGGTCCCTGAAAACGTTACTTATCTTGGAATGTTAAAGAAATCTAAGGATTATATTACTTGGGGCGAGGTAGACGCAGAAACTATTGAGACATTACTCAAAGAAAGAGGCAGAATGGTTGGCGATAAGCCTGTTGACGATGCTACAATAAAAGCATCTAGTAAGTACAAAACAGTAGCTGCCTTCTCTAAGGCAATGGCTGCTGGAGAAGCAACTATGAAAGATGTTGAAGGATTAAAGCCGATTTTTAGATTACACCCTCCTCGTGGAAGCAAGGGATGGGGCGGCATCAAAAGATCATACACAGTTGGTGGGGCTTTAGGATTCAGAGGTGAAGCAATTTCTGATCTTGCAGGGAGAATGCTCTGAGGTGAATAAATATGGTATCTAGAACAAATAAATTCCGTGGTCGCTCACGCTATCATGGTCGTGGAAAGAAATCCGGTCGAGGCGCAGGTAAGCGTGGAGGACGCGGTAATGCTGGAATTAACAAACATCGTGTTATGACTCGAATTAAGTATATGCCAGGACATTGGGGTATGCACGGATTCAATAGAGATCCAAGTTTGAGAGTTGTAAATGTGTCAATTAATCTTCAGCAAGTCGAAGAAATGGCAGATGGCAATAGTATTAATTTAACAGATCTTGGTTTTGATAAATTACTAGGTAAAGGTAAGATAAACAAGGCACTCAGTATTACAGTTAATGAAGCAAGTTCTCTTGCTATTAAGAAAGTTGAAGCTGCGGGCGGTTCAGTTAATCTTGCTGATGACGATGATGAATGGGAAGAAGAATAATCTTAGAATCAAGGGGTGAATCTAATGGTAGACAGAAAACCTAATGTTATTGGAACTGCAATAATGGGTGCAATATATTGGGGTATGTTATTTTACTGGCTTCGCGATGATTTGTTGGATGGAGCGCCAGATGAACAAATGAGAGCACTTCGAATGTTCTTAGTTTCTATACCATATGTTGCATACATCATGTGGTGTGCAATGACTGATTTACCTGATAATATCAGAGATACTCCTTATATCGGACGCATACTCAAACCAGGTATATGGTTAACTTCTGTAATAGGACTCGCATATTGGGGCTGGGTAGATAAGGCGGCAGTAGGGTTCCTATTGGTAGGTGTAGCACTTCTTGGTGTTGCTATTGCTATGTGTTTAGTTTGCCTTTTGTATTCGGGTTCAGAAAGCAGTCGTTTGTACGGCCTCAGTAGATTCGTAGATGTTTACCCTAGTATCACAAAACCAGAAGGTCACGTACGTTTCAATCAAAAATTATGGACAACAACTCTTGTACTAATCATTTATTTCATGATGACTAATGTAATGATTTACGGCCTTTCAGATTCAACATTAGATATATTTTCCTCTTTCAGAGCAATTATGGCTGGTGCATCTGGTTCAATCATGCACTTAGGAATTGGGCCTATCGTTACAGGTTCAATTATCATGCAACTTTTCGCAGGAGCAAAAATCATACAGCTTGATTTACAAAACTCTAGTGATAAGCAGTTGTATCAAGGTATTCAAAAATTATTGGTTCTGATTATGATACCTATTGAGTCAATACCTCAAGTATATGGATTCTTAGATCCTTCAGAGACCTTAATTCTAGATTTTGGAATCGGTTGGGCCAACACGATAATTGTGGCACAATTATTCATAGGCTCATATCTTGTATTCTTACTCGATGAGTTAGTAAGTAAGTGGGGTATTGGTAGTGGTATTTCTTTGTTCATTGCTGCAGGAGTTGCTCAATCAACTTTCGTAGGTACATTATCTCCATTGCCGGTAACTGCTGGTTCTCCTTTATCTTTCCAAAATCCTCCTTCAGGAACATTGCCTATGATTTTCTATACCTTACGAACGGCTACGAATTCTCAATTAGTTTCAGAAAATGGGTTCGAATTAATTTTATTGAATCATGCAAATCCTATAGCTGCACTGGTTTCTTCGATCATAGTTTTCTTAGTGGTTGCTTATGCTGAATCAAGTAAGTTAGAATTGCCATTAACTCATGGAAAGGTTCGCGGTCATCGTGGACAATATCCAATACGTCTTGTTTATGCAAGTAACATTCCAGTAATTCTAATGGCTGCTTTGTTAGCTAATATCAATATGTTTACATTATTATTCTGGAGTCATCCTGTGTTGTCAACAGTTCCTATTCTTGGACGCAATGGCGCTTGGAGTAGAGCACACTGGTTTGGTTCATACGAAGTTGGTGCAACTACTCCTTCTGATGGTTTCGCTTGGTATTCTTCTATGGTGAATGGAGTTGGAGATTGGTTCTTGCCATTATTGAATCAGACTGGAGATGCATATGGCCATAGTTTAGGGCAACTCATGGTACACGTAGTCGTATATGTTTTCGTAATGACTGCTGGTTCTACAGTATTCGCTAAGTTCTGGATTGAAACAACAAATATGGGCGCTAAAGATGTTGCTAAGCAGATTGAGAGAACCGGAATGCAGATACCAGGATTTAGAAAGAATCCTGTGGTATTGGAACGTATCTTAGAAAGATATATTCCTCCAGTGACTCTTTTCTCAGGTGCATTCGTAGGATTACTAGCTGCGGGAGCAGATCTTCTAGGTACTGTAGGTAACGCAACAGGAACTGGTTTACTACTAGCTGTGGGTATTATTCTAAGGACTTATGAACAGATTCAGAAAGAACAAGCCATGGAAATGCACCCTGTTCTTAGAGAGTTCTTTGGTGCAGATTGAGAAAAAAATCTGTATTTATTTAGAAGATTTTTTATCATATTTAGGTATGTTTTTATTTTATTTTTCCGAACTCTGTTGCAATTGTATAATCGATGCACTGCGCCCCAATACCCTTACTTGTTAGTAAGGCATATTGAAATACCCCTTGCCGGTCGGCGACTTGCTACGTTTGGCTGGCGTTGGAGATTGAGCACTTAGTGCGATGAGGTCTTCTATCAGGTCAGGCGTGTGCCGAGGAAGTGCGGCCATGAACCTAGTTCATGGTTATGGAGGTTAACCACAATAACGACTTGACCCCGATAATAGGGGTGCAAGTAAGCAGATATTTCACATTCAAATAAGGAAATGTGTTTCTGCGCCAATTCAATAACAAAGTGACAGCAAATTGCAACCACAAGACTTCGATAGGATACTGTGATTTCACACGAAATCCGGTTGATCCTGCCGGAGGCTACCGCTATTGGAGTTCGATTAAGCCAT